>JAISVT010000042.1 GCA_031271405.1 Candidatus Endomicrobium macrotermitis
ATCCGACCATAAATTATGAAACCCCGGACCCGGAATGCGATTTGGACTATGTTCCCAATACCGCAAGAGAGCGGCAGATTACATGCGCGCTTTCAAATTCTTTGGGATTCGGCGGCCATAACGCTACCGTAGTAGTAAAAAGATATGAAAAATAAAGAGCTTGAAAAACTTCAAAAGGTTATTGAATACACGTTCAATAACCTTGAAGTTTTAATAACGGCTCTTACGCATAAGTCGCGGGCGGCGGAGTCGGGTTTCGGAAGTTATAACGAACGCATGGAATTTCTGGGCGACAGTATTTTATCGGCTGTTGTTGCCGACGCCCTGTATAAAAGATACCCCGAAGAAAGCGAGGGCAAACTCTCGCAGCTAAAATCGCAAATCGTTTCGTCCCAGAATTTAAGTTCATGGGCAAAACTTATAAATCTCGGCGATTTTATTTTTTTGGGTAAAAGCGAAGACAACAAAGAGGCGCGCGGCAGGGAAGGATTGCTCGGCGACGCGTTTGAAGCCGTAAGCGGCGCTATTTATATAGACGGCGGTTTTGAAAATGCGAAAAAATTTGTTTTGAAATTTTTGGACGGTCAGAAAGAAATAGAAATAACGGACTATAAAAGCAGGCTTCAGGAAGCTACCCAGTCGGATTGCAAAGAACTTCCGAAATACAAAATAACAAGAGAATTCGGACCCGATCACGATAAAAAATTTGAAGCTGCGGTTTACGTAAAAGGCGGCCTTTTGGGAAAAGGAGCCGGACATTCCAAAAAAGAAGCCCAGCAGGAAGCCGCGAAAAAAGCTTTGGAAAATATAAAACGACAGAGTTAAAAGTGAAAAGTGAAGAGCGGGGATACGATAAAGGCAATTTGCAGTATCTTTACTCTTCACTCTTAACTTTTCACTCTGCAAGTAATAAGGGGTTTTAAATGGTAATGGAATATTTTTTGTCTGAAGAAGAAAAGATGATGGTTGAGACGGCAAGGACAATCGCCGTCGAAAAAATGAAACCCGTCAGGGAACATTATGACGAAAAAGAAGAGTTTCCGTGGGAAATAGTAAAAGAATTCGCGCAGGCCGATTTGTGCGGAGTTTATATCCCCGAAGAATACGGCGGATTCGGCAAAGGCATTATGGGTTTGGTTTTGGTAGTTGAAGAGCTTTGCAAAGTTGACGGAGCCATTTCTTTGGCGCTTGCGGCTACGGCGCTCGGAACGCTTCCGATATTGATAGCGGGAAATGACGAACAAAAGAAAAAGTATCTTCCGGACATAGCTTCCGGAAAGAAACTCGCTGCTTTCGGTTTGACGGAAGCTGGCGCTGGTTCGGACGCTACGGGAATGACGACAACCGCGGTAAAAGACGGCGATTACTATATTTTAAACGGAACGAAATGCTTTATAACCAACGGCGGAGACGCCGAAACGTATACGGTTTTTGCGAAGACGAACCCTTCAAGGGGAGCAAGAGGAATCTCATGCTTTATTCTTGAAAAAGGCATGCCGGGTTTTGAATTCGGCAAAAAAGAAAAAAAGATGGGTATCAAAGCTTCTTCTACAAGAGAATTGATATTCAATAACTGCAAGATTCATAAAGACCAGCTGCTCGGAAAAGAAGGTCACGGTTTGATGATAGCGCAGGCTACGCTTGACAATTCGCGTCCGGGAGTCGCCGCTCAGGCTTTGGGCATAGCGGCCGGCGCGCTTGAAGAAGCGGTTGAATACGCGAGAAAAAGAGTTCAGTTCGGCCAGCCTATAGCGTCTTTTCAGGGCATACAGCATATGTTAGCCGATATGGCTACAAAAGTCGAAGCCGCGAGAGCTTTGCTTTATTCTGCCGCAAGAATGGTGGATTCCGGAACCGAGAAACGCACAAGCAAAGAGTCGGCAATGGCGAAATATTTCTGCTCTGAAGTTGCCATGGAAGTTACTACGAATGCCGTGCAGATTTTCGGCGGATACGGATACAGCAGGGAATATCCCGTTGAAAAAATGATGAGAGACGCGAAAATCACCCAGATTTACGAAGGCACAAGCCAGATACAGAAGAATGAGATAGCTTTGAATCTTATAAAAGAATCGGCAGCGAAGAGCAAATAAAAACGGCAGAGTTAAGAGTGAAAAGTGAAGAGCGGAGATAAAGCAAACTTTTGTTGTATCTTCACTCTTCACTTTCAGCTCTTCACTCTTTTTTTGAGGTCATAATGAACATCATAGTATGCATTAAGCAAGTCCCCAACACCACGAACGTGCAAATCGACGCGGAAACGGGGCGTCTTAAAAGAGAAGGAGTCGAATCGATAATCAATCCTTTTGACGAATACGCGATTGAAGAAGGCGTACGCCTTAAAGAAAGAAACGGCGGAAAAGTCATAGTCGTGACAATGGGGCCTCCTCAGGCGGAATCCGCTTTGAGAGAAGCGATTTCCAGAGGCGCGGACGAAGCGGTTTTGGTAAGCGACAGAGCTTTCGGCGGAGCGGATACTCTTGCCACTTCTTACGCTTTGGCTTCGGCCATAAAATCCATAGGCGATTACGGAGTGATTTTCTGCGGGAAACAGGCTACCGACGGCGATACCGCGCAAGTCGGTCCCGGAGTTGCCGAAATGCTTAATATCCCTCATGTAGCTTATGTCAAAAAAATAGAAAGCATAGACGATAATTCCATAAAAGTCGAAAGAATGATGGAAGACGGATACGATTTGATCGAATCTCCCGTTCCGGTTCTTTTGACCGTTGTCAAAGAAATAAATACGCCAAGAATCCCGTCTCTTAAGGGAAAAATGGCCGCAAAAAAAGCCGTTATCAAGACGCTTGCCGCGGCCGATATAAAAGCGGATACCCAAAAAACGGGTTTAAACGGTTCTCCTACGCAGGTCATGAAAATATTTACGCCTCCGCAGAGAACGGGCGGAGAAAAATTCAGCGGCGACGCCGCCGAAGCGGCGAAGTCTTTAGTTAAAAAATTGTCGGAAACGGGCGTAATATAATTCAGAGTGAATATCGAAGAGTTGAGAATGAAGATACGGCAACGGCCTTATTTTCGTTCTTTGCTCTAGGCTCTGCACTCTTTTGTGTGAGGTTAAAGAATGTCAAACAGTATTCAGGTTTTGGCCGATAAATGTATAGGATGCAAAATGTGCGTGGACGCTTGCCCGTTCGGCGCAATTTCCATGTCCGAAAGGCCGGAGCATCCTAAAAAAATGAAGTTGGCGGTCATAGATTTAAACAAATGCACGTATTGCGGAGCCTGCAAAGAGGCCTGCAAATTTGCCGCCGTAGAAATAACCAAAGACGCTCCGAAAGTTGACGTCAATAAAGACGATTACAAAGGCGTCTGGGTTTATGCCGAGCAGAGACACGGCGAAATTTCGCATGTAGTCTATGAACTTTTAAACGAGGGTTCAAGGCTTGCGAAACAGCTTAATGTTCCTTTGAGCGCGGTTTTGATCGGCGACAACATAAAACCGAAAGCGCAGGATTTGATAGACAGGGGCGCGGATAAAGTTTATATTTTCGACGACCCGGTTTTTATCGAATTTCAGGACGATCCGTACGCGGCGATTTTAACGCAGCTTATAGAGAAAGAAAAGCCGGAAATCATTCTTATGGGAGCGACAAATATAGGGCGTTCTTTCGCCTCAAGAGTCGCGGCGAAGATCCATACGGGTTTGACCGCTGACTGTACGGCTTTGGATATCGATCCCCTGACAAGAAATCTCCTGCAGACAAGGCCTGCTTTCGGCGGAAACATTATGGCTACGATTCTTACTCCCAGACACCGTCCCCAGATGGCTACCGTAAGGCATAAAGTTTTTAAAGAGGCGAAAGCCGAGCAGGGCAGAAAAGGCGAAATAATAGAAAGCAAGTTTGACGCCAAAACTTTGCTCAACAGAACCAGATTTCTCGGTTTTATAAAAGATTCGAGCGCTCATGTGAATATATCCGACGCTGACATAATAGTTTCAGGCGGCAGAGGGCTGGGCAAACCCGACGGCTTTAAGCTTATCGAAGAGCTTGCCGAACTTCTCGGCGGAGCGGTAGGAGCTTCAAGAGCGGCTGTGGATTCCGACTGGATACCGTATTCGCATCAGGTAGGACAAACCGGAAGGACGGTAGCGCCGAAAATTTATATTGCCTGCGGCATTTCGGGACAAATCCAGCATATGGTCGGGATGAGTTCGTCAGATACCATAATCGCGATAAATAAAGACGCAACGTGTCCGATGATGCAGACGGCAACATACGCTTTGGAAGGCGATTTATACGAAATAATCCCTAATATAATAAAAGAAATAAAAGCTACAAGATGCGCGGTTTAACCGCATAAACGGATAATAGACGAAACAACCGGAAAAAGCCTTCGGACTGATATCAGTCCGAAGGCTTTTTGTATTGTTCTTGCCGAAATTTACGCTTGGCTGTAGAACTTTTTTGAACTTTCGCTTGAAGATTCTATTCCGCGTATGCTCAGCATCAGCTCGCTGGGGTTTCCGGAGAACTCAAGAGCGGTTTCCTCGGTTATTTTCCCTTCTTTATAAAGCTCCATCAGAGACTGGTTAAAAGTTTGCATACCGTAGTAAGCGCTGTCCTTCATAGCCGCATTAATGTCCGAAAGTTTATTTTCGGCTATCAAACTCTTTACATGCGGGGAATTGACTAAAATTTCTACGGCCGGCACAAGTCCGCCGTTGATGACAGGAAGCAGCCTTTGAGAGATGACGGCGCGTAATATATTGGCTAAAACCAGCCTCTGCTGGTCGCGCAGATGCTGGGGGAAAAAATCCAAAATTCTGTTTACGCTTTCGGGAGCGTTTATCGTGTGCAGCGTAGAGATTACCAAATGCCCGAGCTGCGCGGCGGTTATGGCAGCCGTTACGGTAGCCGTGTCGCGCATTTCGCCTATCAAAACTACATCCGGATCCTGGCGCACGACATTTTTTAAAGCGTCAGCAAAACTTAAAGTGTCAAGTCCAAGCTCTCTGTGGCTGACGATGGATTTCTTATCTTTATGGACAAATTCTATAGGGTCTTCTATGGTTATGATATTTTTCGAATAATTTGTGTTAATGTAATTTACCATCGCGGCCAAAGTGTTTGTTTTTCCTGAACCGGTCGTTCCCGTAACGAGAACGAGACCGCTGTTGTTTTGCGCGATTTTAGACAGGGCAGCCGGCAGATGTAAACTTTCTATGCTCGGCAAATCAAACCCGAAATGCCTGATTGCTATATGCACCAATCCGCGCTGTTTAAAAATGTTTGCCCTGAAACGCCCTACGTCGTCAAGTTCAAAAGCAATATCCACTTCGTGCCTTTTATTAAAAATTTCTTTTTGAAGATCGTTCATCATTGAAAAAGCCAAATTGTAGGTATCGTCGGAAGAAAGTACAAAACTTGTGGGAACTATTATTCCGTCCACCCGGATTACCGCGTTTTTGTTTGCCCTTATGTGCAAGTCCGACCCTTTCTTGTTGATCATAAACTCTATGATAGGTTTTAAATCCATTGAAGCCTCCGTTTTTTGACAATTTAAAATATTTTACATAATAAAGAGTATATTTGAAAATTGACAGCCATTGCGGCAAAATTATAGTATAATTTGTATTCAAATTCGATAAGTATTTTAAGAATTCAGCTTATAAAAATCGGGGAGATTAAAATGCACGAGCACGGAATTGCAAGGCAGCTGTGGGAAACGGTTTTGGCGGAAGCCGGAAAGAACAATATTTCTAAAATCACGAAGCTTACCGTCGCTTTAGGAGAAGCTTCGGGAATAGAAAAAGATTTTCTAAACCATTCTTTTGTCGATCATATTTTTGCCGAAAACAAAATCGCCGAAAATGCGGTAATAGAATATGAAATTGTGCCGCTTGCGGCAAAATGCAATGCATGTTTGAGCGATATAAAGCCTTCCGATATGTCCGCTCTTGTCTGCCCGAACTGCAAATCCGGCAGCATAAGCGTAATTTCGGGACGCGATACGTATATAAAAAGCATAGAAGGCGAGTGAAACCGTAATTAGGAGTAAGGAGTAAGGAGTGAGGAGTGAAAGACATTCTGTACTGATAAACGCACACGGCATTGTTCAGGGCGTCGGGTTTCGGCCTTTTGTTTTCAATTCGGCAAAAAAATTTGATATTTCGGGATATGTCCGAAATACCGGTTTTGGCGTTGAAATTTTAGCCGCGGGCAAAAAAGAAAACATAAATAAATTTATACAAACGTTAAAAAAATCCCGCTTTGACGCTTCGTATGAGGTTAGTCCGCCGTTGCGGGAATCGGCGAAAGCCGCCGGTTACGGCAGTGACGGAAGTTTTCGAATTCTGCCCAGCGTTAAAACCGGAATCCTTTCGGATTTCCCTCATGATTTGGCCTTGTGCGATGACTGTAAAAAAGAGCTTTTCTCAAAACGCGGCAGGCGCTATAAATACCCTTTCATCAACTGCGTCAAATGCGGCCCGCGCTTTTCAATAATAAAGAAACTTCCTTACGACAGAAAAAACACGGTAATGAAAAAATTTAAGATGTGCGCGGCGTGCGAATCGGAATATTCAAATCCCGGAGACCGCCGGTTTCACGCCCAGCCGAATGCCTGCCCGGAATGCGGTCCGCAGCTTTATTTTTACGATAATGATAAAAAACCGGTTTCAGCGAAAAATAATGCTTTTGACGATTGCGTAAAAGCTTTGAAAAAAGGAAAAATAGCCGCCGTAAAAAGCATCGGAGGGTATCATCTTGCCTGCGACGCTTTAAATATAAAAGCCGTCGAAACTTTAAGAAAAAGAAAACAAAGGCCGTTTAAGCCTTTTGCCGTTATGGCCGAACTGCAAACGGCGTCAAAATTTTGCAATATAAACGCTTATGAGAAAAAAGCTTTGCTTTCGGATGCCGCGCCGATAGTTATTTTGAGAAAAAAGGAAACGCCGGAGTATAAAAATCTTTTAGAAGCTGCCTCTCCCGGCAATAATTCTTTGGGAGTAATGCTTCCTTACGCTCCGCTGCACCATATTTTGATCAAAGAAATTCCGGCCCTTGTGATGACTTCCGGAAACCTTTCGGACGAACCGATATGCATAGACGAAAGCGAAGCTTTTAAAAATCTTAAAGGCATTGCGGATTGCTTTTTGACTCATAACAGGGAAATAGCAAATCGCTGCGACGATTCTATAATAAAATTTCTGTCCGAAAGCGATAAAAAAATAATTCTCAGAAGAAGCCGCGGTTTTGTCCCGGACCCCATAGACGCGGTTTTGCAGGACGGTATTTTTGCCGCAGGCGGGGATTTGAAGAATAATTTTTGCATTGCGAGAAACAACAAGGCTTATATGTCGCAATATATAGGCGATTTGTCCGAACGGCCAAATATGGTTTTTTATAATGAAGCCGTAAATAAAACCGTAAGTTTTCTCGACGTAAAACCCGAAAAAGCGGTTTGCGACGCGCATCCCGGATATTATTCGTCAAATTACGCAAAAAGCCGTTTTAAAAAAGCAGGTTTTGCTTACCATCACTATGCCCATACGGCTTCCGTAATAACCGAACACAAACTAAAAGGATCCGTTTTGGGTTTCAGTTTTGACGGCAGCGGTTACGGAGAAGACGGCAAAATATGGGGCGGCGAAATTGTTTTATACAAAAATGCCGCGTTTGAAAGAATCGGCCGTTTAGATTATTTTAAACTTCCCGGAGGAGACATTTGCGCAAGGGAAATTTGGAGAACCGCATTATCTCTTCTTTATCAATACGGATTAACCGGACACATGCCCGAAAGTTTAAAGAAGTTTGACTATAAACCGGTATTGAAAATGCTTGAAAAAAATATAAACTCTCCGCAGACGTCAAGCATGGGGAGGCTGTTCGACGCTGCCGCGGCGCTTGCCGGAGTAAAACACATTTCGACTTTTGAAGCGGAAGGCGCGGTTGCTCTGGAATCTTCGATAAAGTCGAAAAGCAAAAAGTCATATCCTTTTAAAATAAATAACGGCGTCATAGAAATCAAAAGCATAATTGAAAATATTGCCGCAGATTTGAAAGATAAGGTTTCAAAAAACGATATAAGCGTTAAATTTCACAATACCGTGTGCGAAATTATAGTCAAATCGGCTATACTTTGCGGGCGTAAATATAATGTCAGGCAGGTTGCTTTGAGCGGAGGCGTTTTTCAAAATATGTTTTTGCTTGAAAATTCGGTGAAAAAACTGAAAAGCAAAGGGTTTAAAGTTTATTTTAATGAGAAAGTTCCGGTAAATGACGGAGGCATTTCTTTGGGACAGGCGTTTATCGCTTCGGCTTCAAGCGGCAAATTAAAGTAAAAAACACATTTTCCGATTTTGGAAAAAAGAAATTTTATGGTATAATAAGTGAAATTTTTATATATAAAATATAAAAGAGGTTCAGGTTTTATGAAAAAATTTGCAAATTCGGTTTTTGCCGTCTTATTTTTCTTTATTTTTGCATGCGATAACACTATGATGATGGTTGACAAAGCCGATGCTTATTATTCAAGCGGGGAATATGCCAAGGCAGAACCTATTTATCTGCAGGTTTTAAGTAAAGATCCTAACCAGCCGTACGCTTTAAAAGGTTTGGGGAACATAAAGCTTTCCCAAAAAGATTATCCGGCCGCAATAGATTATTATAAAAAAACAGTTGAAATAAGGCCGGAACTTGCCTCAGCGGAACTTGTGTCTTTTCTTGCGTATAGGGAAGAGAATATCAGAAAGGCTATTTTGGGCGCCATTTCTTCATTAAATAACGGAAAAGATGCGGTCGTAAGGGAGATGGTTTCAAGGATAAAACAAAGCAACCAGTATAGTATGGTTGATTATTTAGACGCTTTGAAAGGTGCGGGCTCTTCGGTTTCTATAGTAATTGCCGATATTGTTCCTTTGCTTGAACATCAATATGACGAAGTAAAAAAATCTGCGCTGGAAACATTGAGCGTGGCAAGCCCCGCAAAACTTAAAGAAAATAATGCCGTTTTAAAAATGGCGGAACTTATAAAAAATCCGGATATTTCCGTTTCGTCAACAGCGTTTAAGAGTCTGTCTTCCCTTAAAACCGGAGCGTCGCAAGCTATACCCGCAATAATAAAAGAACTGACTAACGGAAAGATTGAAATAAGGAAAGCGGCAAGAGAGGCTTTAGCCGAAATAGGCGCGGGAAACAGCGATGCTGTTCCGGGGCTCGTGGAACTTCTTCCGGCTTCAAATGCCAAAGAAATAAGAATTGCCGCCATGGATTCGCTTTCTTTAATGGGAGCTAATGCGGGCGGCGCCATATATGCGCTGATTCCTTTGACTCAGGATGCCGATACCGATATAAAAATTATTGCAGCTACCACTATGAGCAAAATAGGAAAGCCTTCCGAGGCTTCCGTTGCGAATATTGCAGCGCTTTTGAAAAATGAAAATGTCAATATTCAGATGCATGCGATAAGAGAACTTGCCGAAATGGGCAAAGATGCGGCTGCAGCTGTTACTCCTTTGTCAGTGCTTGTTCAGACTTCCGATAACAATGAAGTAAGAAAAGAAGCGCAAAAAGCCGTAGAAAAAATAAATCAAACAACGGCGCAAATATAAATGTGTCTTGCCGTAGCAGCTAAAATAATTAAAATCAAAACAAAAGACGCCGCCGAAGCCGATTTCGGCGGCGGCGTAATTTCCGAGATAAAAACTACCCTTGTAGACGGTTTAAAACCTTCAGATTACGTTTTAGTTCATGCCGGTTTTGCGATAAATAAAATTTCTAAAAAAGACGCACTGGAAATCATTAAAGCGTCTAAAGAAGCGGGTCTTGTCAGATGAGCGAAAGGATATGCGTTTTCTGCGGTTCGAATTCCGGCAAGAGCAAAATTTTTAAAGAAACCGCCGTTGCTCTCGGACGCCTTATAGCTTCCGAAAAGATGGAGCTTGTTTACGGAGGCGGAAAAGCCGGCCTTATGGGCTCTATTGCGGACTCCGTTTTGGAAAACGGCGGAAAAGTTACAGGAGTTATCCCGGAATTTTTAAAAAAACGGGAACTCTGCCACACCGGCCTTTCCGAACTTATAATTACCGGCACAATGCACGCCAGAAAAAATAAAATGTACGAACTTTCGGATTATTTTTTGGTTTTGCCCGGCGGAATAGGAACTCTCGACGAGTTTGCCGAAACGCTTACGTGGTCTCAGTTATCCATTCATAGAAAACCCTGCGCTTTGCTTAACGTAAACGGTTATTACGACAGCCTTTTGAGGTTTCTTGACAATATGGTAGATCAAAATTTCTTTGAAAAAGAGAGCCGGGAATATTTAATTACCGGCGTTTGCCCGGAAGAAATTTTAAAAAAATTCAGGAACTTCGGTAAACTGCCGTGAAAAAAATTAAAATTATGGAAGTCTGCGGAACTCATACCGCCGCGATTGCCAAATTCGGGCTCCGCGATTATTTTGACGGCGTAGAGACGGTTTCGGGCCCGGGATGTCCCGTATGCGTGACGCCTTCGAACAGGCTTGAGCAATGCGCGCTTCTATCAAGAAATAAAAACGTGATTACCGCGACTTTCGGAGATATGATAAGGGTTCCGTCAATCACATCGTCTCTTGAAAAAGAAAAATCGGCCGGAGCGGACATAAGGGTTGTTTATTCCGTTTGCGACTGCTTAAAAATAGCTTTGGAAAATAAAAAAAAGGAAGTGGTATTTGCAGGCGCCGGTTTTGAAACCACCGCTCCTCTTGCCGCCGTGCTTATAAAGGAAGCGTGTAAAAAAAAGATTGAAAACCTTTCGGTATTTTCGATGTTTAAAAGCGTTTTTCCGGCTTTAAAGAATTTAACGGATTCAAAAGATTTAAAAATAGACGGATTTTTGCTTCCCGGAAACGTCGCTTCGATAACCGGTTCGGACGATTTTAAATTTTTAAAAAAGCCGTGCGTAGTTGCGGGTTTTCTTGAAAACGAGATCATTGCCGCCGTAAATATTTTGAAACGTCTCATAAAAGACAAAAAAAACGAAACCGAAAACGCTTACGGCTACGCCGTTTCAAGCGGCGGGAATAAAAAAGCCAAAAAGCTTCTCAAAGAAGTTTTTGACTTGAAAGACGATTATTGGCGGGGATTCGGCGTAATAGAAAAAAGCGGTTTTAAAATAAATTCCGAATACGGCAGTTTCGACGCCGATCAAAAGTTTGCGATAAAGCCTGTCCCTTATAAAAACGACGAATGCATTTGCGGCAAGATAATGAAAGGAATCGTAAAGCCGGACAAATGCCGTATGTTCGGCAAGAAATGTACTCCCGCAAATCCGGCCGGGCCGTGTATGGTTTCTTCGGAGGGAATTTGCGCGGCATATTATAAATACGGGTAACGGCGGCGCATAGAAGTTTTAGAAGCATTGAGGCATAGCAAAGACAATAGCAAATCCGTTTCTAAAAGGAATTGATCGCATTATATGAACGCAAAAGCTAAAATAACCATGGCGCACGGGGCGGGCGGGAATGCTTCGAAAGAGCTTATTAACGGAGTTTTTAAGAAAAACTTTTCAAACAAAATTTTGAATTCTTTAAACGACGCCGCGGTTTTTAACATACAAAATACGAAAGTCGCGTTTTCAACGGACAGTTTTGTGATAAATCCTGTTTTTTTTAACGGGGGAGACATAGGAAAACTTGCGGTATGCGGCACGGTAAACGATATTTCCGTTATGGGCGCAAAGCCGGCCGCGATGTCAGCGGCGGCCGTGATAGAGGAAGGATTTCCGGTAAAAGATTTGGAAAGAATTGTTAAATCGATGGCGGAAACCGCAAAAAAAGCGGGAGTGAATATAGTCACGGGAGACACTAAAGTAGTAAAAAAAGGCGAAGCGGACGGCATTTTTATAAATACAAGCGCGATAGGAATAGTAAAAAGCGGAGTTAACCTTTCGGCTTCAAACGTAAAAGACGGCGATTGCGTAATAGTAAGCGGAAATATCGCGCAGCACGGCATATCCGTTATGCTTTCAAGGGATAATTTCGGTTTTAAAAATAATATAAAAAGCGATTGCGCCTGTTTAAACGGCTTGATTTCAGATATTTTAAAAGCCTCAAACGGCGTAAAAGTTATGAGAGACCCCACAAGAGGCGGAGTAGCCGCCGCTTTAAACGAAATTGCCGAAAGTTCAAAAGTAGGGATTATAATAGATTCTTCGGCTTTGCCGGTGGCAAAAGACGTTTCGGCAATTTGCCGCGTTTTGGGTTTTGACCCTTTGTATATTGCAAATGAAGGGAAAATTATTTCGATACAGAATGAAAAAGATACCGCAAAAGTTTTGAAAGCCTGCAAAAATAACGTTTTAGGAAAAAATGCGGCGGTTATAGGAAAAGCAGTAAAAAGCCCGAAAGGCGTGTGGGTAAAAACCCATTCCGGCGGTTTAAGGCGCATATTAAACACAGACATGGAGCAGCTCCCGCGAATCTGCTGACAAAAAGGCAGCAGCGCGGCTGCCTTTGCCGCCTTTAAAGCGATCCCATATAACGGAGTAAATAATGAAAATACTAATTACCGGGGCAAACGGTTTTGTCGGAAGCCATATAACGGAAGCTTTGGCAGCGGCAAATCATCAGGTTGTCTGCTCGGTCAGAAAAACGTCGGATTTATCAAGGCTTAAAGATTTCCCGGTTTCTTATATTTACGGCGATTTAAGCGATGGAAATTTTTTGGAGTCTGCCGTAAAAGGCGTTGACGCGGTAATTCATTGCGCCGGCGCGGTAAGGGCGATGAACAAAAAAGAATATTTTAGGTCTAACGTTGAAAATACGAAAAATTTGTGCAAAGCCGTATTAAAGGCAAATCCCGGATTAAAAAAGTTTGTTTTTATATCTTCGCAGGCCGCCATGGGGCCGAGCTCCGCAGACATCTTGAGAAATGTAAGCGATAAAGAAATTCCCGTATCCGATTACGGAATAAGCAAACTTGAAGCGGAAAGAGAAGTAAAAAAACTGCTTGGCGGCAAGGTACGCTTTACCGTGTTAAGGCCGGCTTCGGTTTACGGGCCCGGGGATAAAGATATTTTTATATTTTTCAATCTTGTTCATAAACGCCTGAGGCCTGTCACGGTTAAAAAAAGGTTTATCCAGCTTGTTTATGTAAAAGACGTAGCAAACGCGGCTGTTTTATCCCTTGAAAACCCCAAAACCGACAATAATACGTATTATCTGGCTCAGGAAACTTCTTATACCTGGGCTGATGTAGGCAGGGTTATATCGGCTGCTATGGACAGAAAGGCCGTTCCCGTGCCTTTAGGGGACTTTATTTTTAAGTTTGCAGGCGCGATAGCCCAGTCTGTATCCCATATCACAAAGAAACCTGCGGTTTTAAATAAACAAAAAATACGGGAAATGCTTCAGGAGCGCTGGACTGCGGATAATGCCGCAGCGAAAAAAGACCTGCCTATAGAGTTTACCAAACTTGAAATTGCTTCTAAAATAACATACAATTGGTACTTGCGCAATAAGTGGTTCTAACCGCAAAGGGGATACACATTGATGAGCGTTGATATTTTTGAGAAATGCATGGAATTTCATACGGTCGACGATTTAAAAAATGCCGGAGTTTACCCGTACTTTCGCAGAGTAGAGTCTCAGCAAGGTCCTGAAACCATAGTTGACGGCAGTAAAAAGGTCGTAGTTTGTTCGAACAATTACCTCGGACTCGCAAGCCACCCGAAAGTCATAGAAGCCTCTGCCGAAGCGGCTAAAAAATACGGAACTTCCGGCACCGGTTCCAGATTTTTAAACGGAACAAGCGACCTGCATGAAAAGGTGGAAAGAAAGTTCGCAAAACTCGTAGGAAAAGAAGCGGCGATACTGTTTACCACGGGGCATCATTCCAATCTCGGCGCTCTTCAGGCATTGGTAGGCAAAGGCGAAGTTTATATAACCGACAAATTGGATCACGCTTCCATAATAGACGGATGCCGTTTGTCTTTCGGCGGCGAGATGGCAAGGTTTCGCCATAACGATATGGCGGATCTTGAAAGAGTTCTTAAGAAAAACGAAGGCAAAGCGATGCTTATAGTGGTTGACGGGATATTCAGCATGGAAGGCGACATTGCAAATCTCCCGGAAATAACCGCTCTGGCAAAAAAATATAATGCCGGATTATACGTTGACGAAGCGCATTCATTGGGCGTAATCGGCGAAAACGGCAGCGGCACCGGCTCGTATTTTAATATGCAAAAAGACGTTGACGTAGTTATGGCTACGGCTTCAAAGTCGCTTGCTTCGATAGGCGGTTTTATCGCAAGCGGCGCAAAGATCATAGATTACATAAAACACATCGCGCGTCCGATGATTTTTACGGCAAGCCTTCCTCCGGCTTGCGTAGGCGCTATAGACGCGGCTCTCGATTTAATGGCTGCCGAACCCGAAAGAAGGGAAAAACTTACATCTACGGCGGAAAAGATGAAAAAAGAGTTTAAACTTCTCGGATACGATACAAACCATTCGCAGTCTCCCATAATTCCTCTTACCGTAGGAAGCGACATGGTCGCTTTCAAAATGTGGAAAATGCTTTTTGACGAAGGCGTTTTCGCGTCTCCGGTAGTGACTCCCGCAGTTCCGGAAGGGCATGCCATAATAAGAACGTCTTATATGGCGACCCACACCGACGATCATTTAAGTTTTATTCTGGATAAATTTTCAAAAGTCGGAAAAGCGCTGGGCGTTATTTGACGGCAGCAGCCCGGAAGCGCAAAAGTCCGGTAATGTCTCTGCCGTTGCCGGATTGAACTTTATCTTTCAATTACGGGGTTTTATGAAAATAGTAAAAGTAGAAACTTCAAAGCAGTTCAGGCAGTTTATCCGTTTTCCGTGGAAAATATATTCAAACGACAGCCCGTGGGTCCCTCCCTTGATTTCTGACGTAATCGAAATATTTTCGGAAAGAAAAAATCCTTTTTGGCTTCACGCGAAGCGCCGGCTTTTTCTGGCTTATGACGAAAACAATAACATAACGGGAAGAATCGCCGCGATAATAGATTACAACTATATAAATTTTCAGGATGACAAATGCGGCTTTTTCGGCTTTTTCGAATGTATTGACAGCGTTGAAACCGCGAAAGCCCTTTTTGACGCGGCAAAATCGTGGCTTAAGGGCAACAGCATATTTAAGATGATGGGGCCTATGAATCCTTCCACAAACGACGAATTGGGCTTTTTGTCGGAAGGTTTCGATATTCCGCCCGGCATTATGATGAGTTATACGCCCCAGTATTATCTGAATCTTGCGGAAAGATCCGGGCTTAAAAAAATTAAAGAGCTTTACGCGTACGACATGGACGTTATTGGAGATTCAAGAGTACAAAGGCTCGGCCGCATAGTGGAAATGGCAAAAAAGAAACTGCCGACTTTGAAGATAAGAAATCTTAAAAAAGAGACTTTTAACGAAGATTTGAAAGCCGCCATATCGATATATAACCGCGCGTGGGAAAAAAACTGGGGTTTCGTTCCGTGGACGGACGAAGAGTTCGTTTCCATAGCTTCAAAACTCAAAATGCTTATAGATCCGGATATGGTCATAATAGCTTCGGTAGCCGGTTCTCCGGTCGGAATGCTCGTATCTCTGCCCGATTATAATCAGGTATTGAAAAAATTAAACGGCAGTCTGCTTCCTTTGGGCTTTTTTAAATTTATGTACTACAGAAAAAAAATAGACAGTTTACGGCTTATGGTAATGGGCGTAATAAAAGAGTACAGGCATAAGGGCATCGAAGCCATAATGTACGAAAGAGGGCTTAAAAACGCTTTAAAAAACGGATACAGGCACTGCGAACTGTCATGGGTCCTTGACGATAACGTTATGACGCAGCGCACGGCCGAAATGATGAACGGGCGGATATACAAGAAATACGCGATATACGAAATGAAATGACGGCGAAGTTCCGGCGCACGGGTTCTTAAATGCAAAAAGCCTTTGCAGCTGTCGCGCCGTCAGAAATATCCGAAAAAAACATTGATTTTTTAGAAGGAAGTTTGTAGAATTAATGTCATATGTGCGGCGGGAGTGCCGCCGCGATTTTATAACGGAGGATTTACAATGGCAACAAAGTCTGTTAAGAAAAAAGACGTGCAGGAAACTATATCGCAAACCGCGGAACCCAAAACGAAAAAAAGAGCCGTTTCAAAGAAAACTGCCGTAAAGAAAACGGTTAAAGCGTCTCCGGCGAAAAAAAACGAAGACATAAAGAAAGCCGTTTCTTCCGATAAAAATATAAATTCAAACGCTTATTTGGTCATAGATCATCCCGCCAATTCCGAAACGATATGCGGGCAGCATTATGCGATACGCATAGGCGCGTCGCAGGACGGCTATGTCGAAATATCTTTCGATAACGGCGAGTGGATACCGTGCAGATTCGGCGGCGGATACTGGTGGTTTGACTGGATATATTTTACTCCCGGCAAATATTCCATAGCGGCAAGGCTTGTCGCGCCCGACGGAAATACGGTTTTGGAAACAGCTCCGAGGAAATGCTCCGTATGTTAAAAAATAAATCTTCGATGGACGGATTTTACGAATATTTAGGCAAGTTTTTTCTTGCCTCTATGCTTGCGTGTTCGGCCATGATTTTGCTTTCGACCGCTTCCAAATGCAGAAAGAATAACAGCGAAGATTATCAGGAACGGTTGAGAAAAGCCTACGAAGGTCTTTCTCCCGAAGAGTACTGACCTTTAATAATACCGATTAAAATCACGAATTACACAGAGGCGGCGCCTTTTATTTGTCGTTCGCGGTCGTTCTGCGTACAGGAAAAACAATGTATTTGAAAAAAGTTGAAATATGCGGTTTTAAATCTTTTGCCGACAGGACGATTTTGGATTTTGAACCCGGAATAACGGCTATTATAGGCCCTAACGGCTGCGGAAAATCGAATATTTCCGATTCCATACGCTGGTGCCTCGGCGAGCAAAAAGCCAGATCGATGAGAAGCTCCAATATGCAGGAAGTCATATTCGGGGGGACCCAGACCAGGGCTACCACGGGTATGGCTGAAGTATCGCTCACCTTTGACAATTCCCAAAACGTTTTGCCCATAGATTATTCCGAAGTTACCGTGACAAGAAGGCTCTTCAGGAGCGGCGAAAGCGAATATTTTATAAATAAATCGCAGTGCAGGCTTAAAGACATAAAAGATATGTTTTTGGACACCGGCATAGGTTCCGACGGATATTCGATAATAGAGCAGGGTAAAGTCGATTTTCTGACTACCGCCAAACCCGAAGACAGAAGGGAGCTTTTCGAAGAAGCGGCGGGAGTGGCAAAGTATAAAGTCCGCAGGGAAGAAACCTTAAGAAGGCTTGAAAAAATCGACGTCGATATGGGACGCCTGTCCGATGCCCTGGCAATACACGGCGACCAGATAAAGGCGCTGGACATTGCCGCAAAAAAAGCCAAGCAGTATAAAAAATATCAGGAAGAGCTCGGAAAATACGAAGTTGCGGCTCTAGTGCAGCACATAAAGTACGGAAACGAAGAAATAGAGCGTTTAAAGAAGGATTTGGATCCGAAAATAAAAGAATTCGAATCCAATAATACCGTTCTTGCGCAAACCGACGTTGAAATACAGGAAATGCGTTTAAGCCTGGATGAGAAAAACGAAAGTTACATCGGCTTAAACAGGGAATTAAGCGACATAAGAACGAATATAGCGATTTCGGACAACACCATACAAAATTCTTCGCAGAGGGAAAACGAAATACGCGCCGAACAGGAACGTCTTTCGCAGGAACTTGAAATAAACCGCGAAAAAGTTTTTCAGTATGAAGTTCAATTAAGTTCAATTGATACCGACGACGGTACCCTTTCCGCGGAAACGGAAAGTCTTGAAAAGTCGTATAAAGAAAAAGAACAGCAGTATAACATCGTAAAGTCAAAACTTTCCGATGCTCAGTCCAAAGAAAGTTCGATCAGGGCAAGGCTTGCCGAACTTGCAGACGGCAAAGAAACGCAGATTAATTTAAAGGCCGAGCTTTCCGAAACAAAAATACATCTGGACGCGGAAGCTTCTTCCCTTCAAAGGATCATATCCAGGCTTGAAAGCGACATAGAGCCTTCAAATCTGGAAATTGCAAATATAGAATCCGAACTTGCCGCGGCAAACGAATCTCTTCAAAATTTCGAATCAAAAAAAGAAGAAATAAATAAAAACGTTCTTGAAAACGAAGCGAAAATAGACGCTTTGGAAGACAAGCTTTCCGAGTATAAAGAAAGCCTCGCTTCGAACGCTTCCAGGATAGAAACTTTAAAAGAGTTTGACCAGCAGGATCCGATACGTTCGTCGATAAGGGCGGTTTTAAACTTGGGCGCAGCAAGGGGGCCGGTAAGCAGCCTTATAGATGCGGATGACGATAAAGACGAACTTATCGCGTCGGCTTTGGGAGAAAAACTCAATTACCTTGTCTGCGACAGTTCTGAAAACGCGGAAGCGGCGATACGCTTTTTGGAAGAAAACGGCTTGAGCAGGCTTTCGTTTATAGTTTCGGAAAAAATATCCGACACGCATTCCTCTCCTGTCGGGCTTCCCGCGGGATATACCGAACTTATAAAGTACATCAGATATTCTCCGGAAAACGAAAAAATAATAAGATTCGTATGCTCAAGCGCCATAGTTTCCGGAAATAAAATATACGGCGGAGTGATAGTCCAGGGCGGGGGGAAAACCGCTTTTGAAAAGCCGGTTCTTATCGAAGAGCAGATAAAAAAACTTCAGGAAAAATCGGAAGAAATAAAGCAAAACGTACTTTCGACGCAGTCGGAAATAGAAAAAATAAGCGATTACCAGATAAATTCAAAACTTGAAAAAGAACGCTTCGGCTTTGAATCGGTAAAAATAAAGACGCAGGTTGAAAGCAAACAGGCGCAGATAGAAGAAAAACGCGCCGATATAAAAAGCACGGTAGAGGAAATAAACAGGCATAAAGAAGAGATCTCCGCCAAAAACGCGGAATTGGGCTCTTTTAACGATAAAATAGCGGTTTACGACGGGCAGCTTTCAAGAATAGAAGACGAAGAAAACGGCATTTATTCGGAACTTAAAAATCTTGAAGACGAAATAATTTCGTTGAGAAAAGAAGAAGAACTTGCCGCGCCCGTTATGATGGAAGCCAGAAGCGCCTGGGATAAAAAGGCCGCGGAACTTGAAAACAGGCATAAAGGCAAGCAGTATATTTTGGACAACATAGAAAACATTAAAGGCAGAATAGAGTACGCCGTAAACAGAACGGCGGAAAACGAAGCTAAACTTTCCGAAATTTTGACTCTTCAGGAAACCGAAACGGTCAAAGTGCAGCAGTTATACGAAGAACAGGCGAAAAAAGAGTCCGAAATACAGCTTTCGCTTAACGACAAAGAGGGATTGCAGGAAAGCATAGATTCCAAAACGAACGAATGGCACGAATTGCGCGGCAAAGTCGACGCTTTAAACGGCGAAATGAACTCCATGCAGGTGGATTTGAAAAATTTCGACTATCAGAAAAGCGATTTGGAAAAACGCCTTCTTGAAACTTACGGAAAACCTTACGAAGAAATAAAGAACGATTTTGACGGCGTTGAAGTGGATAATGAAGAAATCGCGAGAATAAAGAGGAAAATGGAATCTTTGGGTTCCGTCAATCTTGCCGCTCAGGAAGAGTACGACGCTTTGGAACAGCGGTACAACTTTCTTTTGACGCAGCAGCAGGATTTGCTTAAAGCCAAAGACGATTTGCACGAAGTGATAAAAAAGATTAACCAGTCCACTACGGAAAATTTTAAGAAAACTTTCGATATGGTAAGAGGAAATTTCAGGGAGCTTTACCGCAAACTTTTCGGCGGCGGCGAAGCGGATTTGATGCTTACCGACGAAAACAATCTTTTGGAAAGCGGCGTGGATATTTACGCGCAGCCTCCGGGAAAAAAGCTGCAGAACATTTCTCTCTGTTCCGGCGGCGAAAAAGCTCTTACCGCGGTCGCTTTGCTTTTTTCGTTTTTTATGGTCAAACCGTCTCCTTTTTGCATACTGGACGAAGTCGACGCGCCTCTTGACGACGCAAATGTCGGCAGATATAACGCCATGGTAAAAGATTTCGCGGCGAAAACGCAGTTTTTGGTGGTAACCCACAATAAGCGCACGATGGAAACCGCAGACATTCTCTACGGCGTAACCATGGAAGAACACGGCGTTTCCAAAATAATATCGGTAAGAATGAATAAGGCCCCTGAAATCCGCCAGGAAGCGTAGGCCCCGGAGGTTTTTAAAAGTCCGTATCAGCCGTTCGTAAAAATAATAAAAACAGAGACAATAAATGTCAAAAATCAGCTTGATTAAATGCGACGATTATAATAAAGCAAATCCCGCCGTTAAAGAAACGGTCAAGCTTATCGGCGGCATTTCTCATTTTGTAAAACCCGGCGAGAAAATCCTCATAAAACCCAATCTTTTAAGCCCCAAAGATCCGGAAAGAGCGGTTACAACGCATCCTAAAATAGTAAAAGCCGTGATACAGCTCGTAAAAGAAGCGGGAGCCGTTCCCGTCGTAGGGGACAGTCCCGGAGGAGCCATAAGAAATATTGAAAATTTATGGAAAGTTACTGGTATGGAAGAAATATGCGCCGAAGAAAGCGTTGAACTTGTAAATTTCGAGGCAGCGGGTTCGGAAGAAATCGATATAAACGATAAAATCGTAAAAAAAGTACATTTTTCAAAAGCCGTTTTGAAATGCGACGGGATCATAAATCTGCCGAAACTCAAAACTCATTCTCTTATGACTTTTTCAGCCGGGATTAAAAATCTTTACGGCTGCATTCCCGGCCTTATGAAAGTGGAATATCATAAATACGCTTCCAAAAACCGGGAGTTTGCCGATTTGCTCACAAACATTTACCTGTTTTTGAAAAACAAAATAAGGTTCACGCTGCTTGACGGCATATATGCGATGGAAGGAAACGGGCCGTCCGGAGGGGAACCGCGCAAAATGAATATTTTGTCTGCTTCATCGGATACGGCCCTATTGGATTCTTATATTTTGGACGCATTGAATTTCGATATTTCAAAAAATCTTATTTGCCGAAACTTGAAAATAAGCAAAAAAGACACGGACGGTTTGGAAGTCATAGGAAACGATATCAAAGATTTCAACGTTGAGAATTTTAAATTTCCGCAAACGATCCTGCTTGACCATATTCCGAAACCTGTTGTAAAGGCTTTGGGTTCTTTTTTGTGGGTTAAAGCCAAAATAAACGAGAAAGTGTGTTCGAAGTGCGCGCTTTGCGTAAAATCGTGTCCCGTGAAAGCGATAAAGCAGGAAAACGGCGGTTCTTATCCGCGCGTAACGGATTCGTTATGCATCAGCTGTTTCTGCTGCCATGAAATGTGTCCCTGCAAAGCGGTCGATTTCAAAAAGAGCTTCCTGGCAGATCTGTTCATCAGGGAAAATTGACAAAAACATATTCCGGTTTCCGAATCCGCTTTAACTTTTAAAGGTTTTATCAGTCTTGAAAAAAATTAAAATCCGGCATTATATCGAATACTCCGCATTAAAATCAGCAATGTTTTTTATCCGCCTTATGCCGAGAAGTTTAGCGCATAAAATCGGGGTAATTTTTGCAGTATTTGCTTATTATTTCGTTCCCGTAAGAAAAAAACACATCATCGATATGCTTACGCTGTCTTTTCCCGAAAAAACCCCGAAAGAAATAAAATCCGTAACAAAAGAAATATATGTGAATTTTGCCGGGACATTTATAGACATAATGTTTTTTCCGGCGATGTCCGGCGAAGAAATAAAAAATCTTATGTTCCTTGACGCCGAAGGCGAAGAAATATTCGCAAAAGTACATTCCAAAGGCAAGGGCGCGATTTTAATGTCTGCGCATTTCGGAAACTGGGAGCTGACGGCTCTTTCGTTTTCCAAAAGATATCCGATGTCGGTAATAGTGGCTAAACAGTCAAACGGTCTTGTGGATAAACTTATGAACGAAATAAGAACCAAGCAGGGATTTCACGCCATTTACAAAGACCCTCCGGGCACTGCTTTCAGAAACGTGATGAAGGCTTTAAGAAATAACGAATTTGTGGCGGTGCTTTCCGATCAGGACGCGGGAAAACAGGGCGTTTTTATTCCTTTTTTCGGCAGGCCGGCATCCACGCCGAAAGGCGCGGCAATTTTTGCCCTGAAAGCAAAATGCCCGATCGTAACCGCTTTCGGCGTAAGGCAGAAAGACGGCTCGATGAAAATGAAAATCGGACAAATCCCTCTTCCCGATACCGGAAATGAAGAAGAGGACATAAAAACGATAAACGGCATATATTACGGACAGCTTGAAGCCGCGGTAAGAGAGCATCCCGGACAGTGGTTCTGGTTTCATAAAAAATGGAAAACCCGCCAAAAAACAAACGGAGATTTGTCATGAAATTAAAAATTATTTTTTTGCTGCCGGTTTTAATTGCTGCCGGTATTTTATCTTCATGCGCTTCCTCCAAAATAAACGCCCCGTTAAAAGACGGGGACAAGCCGTTTAAAATTTCAGCCGAAGATAAAAAAGCGATGGAAAAAGACGCGGAAATAACGGAAATAAAATAGCCGTTATTTTGCGGGCTGCGCAGCCGTTACTTATGGGTGATTTTTATTATGACGCCCTGAAAGTGTATCGATACGGCGGTGATTTTGTAATTTTCAGATGCGGCTTCCACTTCTCTGCCGGGGTTTTCCGAGGCTCTGTTTACAAGTTCTATTATTCCCGAATTCAACGAAGACTCGACTATATGGCTTCCCGCCGCGAACCCTTTTTTCAGAAAAAGACCGGTTTTGTCGTAAGCGAAGATTATATTGTTAGACGCGTTAAGCGCCATGAAAGCCTGATATTTTCCGTCTGCCGCGAAATATTCCACGATTTTCGACAAACTTTCTATATCCGCCTGAAGGGCTTTTATTCTGTTTTCGTGTTTTTCTCTTTCCGTAGCAAAAAAATCCGTAATTTCGTTATACGCGCCTTTTTTTATAGCATCGACGGAATTTCCTTCAAGGGCTTTTTTAATCCTGTTGAAAGGGAGGATCACGAAAAGTTTGGCAAGGAAATAAAATACCGCCGTTACGGCTGCGAGCACGGCTGCGGCAACCGTGTAATATTTTATTTTCCAGTATTTTGCGTCGTCTTTCGCTTTTTGAATCGAAAATATGCAGCATAAGGTATAATTTTTTGCAAGCGGCGCGGAAAATAAAAGAAGGTTCTCGCTTTGCGTGTACTGCACAAGTTCTCCGTCATATTTTACCGCTCTGTCGTATACGCTGCCTTTCCTTTCGGCATTCCATTCGCTCGTATTATTGTGTATAATGACCCTGTTGTTTCTGTCGAGAATAAAACATGAACTGATATTTTCAAACTTTGCGATGCTTTCTATGTATGAAAGCATCGTTATATCGTCCGAACTTTCAAGGGATTTGTTTATCGCGCCGATATTGACGCTTACCGCGGCGCGCGCTTTCTCAACGGTGAGTTTTTCCAGCTCGGACTCTTTGTTTTTTGAAAGAAGTTCCGTCAGAAAATAAAAAATTCCGCCGATAATAACAAACATTAAAAACGTAAGAAATACGATATTTTTTTTCATAACAAGGATTATACAAAAAAATGTACGCTATAGGAAATATCAAAATAATAAAAGCCGGAAATTTTTGGAGAAAATTTTGCGGATTTATGCTTAAAAAAGACGCCGGCTGCGGACTGCTGTTTGAAAATTGCGCGTGCGTGCATACGTTTTTTATGCGTTTTGACATAGACGTTCTATTTCTTGACAAAAACGGAAAAACGGTACAAATCAAAGAAAACGTAAAACCGTGGCGCATCGTAATGCCGGTAAAAGGCGCGGTTTCGATACTTGAAATACCTTCAAAACTGAACAAATAAAACATACGGCAGGCTATTAAAAACATATTGATTTTTTATATAAATTCGCAAAATGGAGTTTTGACTAACAAGCCCGAAAAATGCTATATATTAAAAGTTTAGACGCTCTGATGCGCGCATGCCCGGCATGACGTTTGTTTTTGCCGTGCATACGTGTCTCTGTGCTTCTATGCATCTCAATAAAGGATGATATAAAATGCAAAACAAAGAACAAGCGGCGGCAAATCAGAATACTGCGGAGAATACGGCTCCTATCGGGCAGATAATGCAGCAGAGAAAACAAAAAGCCAAAGATTTGGCAAAAATGGGGATAAATCCTTATCCCGCTCAGTATAAATCCGAAAAAAACATATCGGTTTTACAGCAGGAATTTTCATATCTCGAAAAAGAGCAGATGGCCGAAAGCGCTCATATAAAAGCGGCGGGCAGAGTTATGACGTACAGGAATATGGGAAAGGCCGCGTTTATAGACATTCGCGACGGTTACGGAAAAATACAGATTTATGTCCGCGCGGACAAATTGGGAGCCGAGCAGTATAAACTTTTCAAAGATATGGTCGATTTATCCGATATTATTGCCGTTGAGGGCATACCGTTCAGAACCAAAACCAACGAATTGAGCATAATGGCCGAAAAGTGGCAAATGCTTACAAAAGCTTTCAGGCCCCTTCCGGAAAAATGGCACGGACTTAAAGATACGGAAACCAGATACAGGCAGAGATATCTTGACCTTATAGCAAACGGCGAAGTCAAAGACGTTTTTGTAAAAAGAGGACAGATAATTTCGGCTATAAGGCATAAACTCGAAGAACTCAACTTTGTCGAAGTCGAAACTCCCGTTTTGCAGTCTCTGGCCGGAGGCGCAAACGCAAGGCCTTTTGTGACGCATCACAACGCTTTGGATATCAGTTTGTTTTTAAGAATAGCTCCCGAACTGTTTTTAAAAAGGCTTGTTGTCGGCGGCATGGAAAGAGTTTTTGAAATAGGAAGAAATTTCAGGAACGAAGGTATAGACAAAAACCATAATCCCGAGTTTACCATGATGGAACTTTACCAGGCGTACGCGGACTATAACGATATGATGGATTTGACCGAAACTCTTATAAAAACGGCAGCCGAAAAAATCGGCTCGAAAATCAATCTGAATTTCAGAAGAGCAAAAATGTTCGACCTTATAAAAGAATATACGGGGCTTGAGCTTTTGCCTTATGTCGAAAGCGGCAAAATGTTCGAGCAGGTAAAGCATTTGAACCTTGACTTGCCTAAAGACGCCTCGGACAAAAAGATTTTAGACCAGCTTTTTGACGAAAAAGTGGTCCCGAAACTTACGGAACCCACTTTTGTCATGGATTATCCGGCAGTGTATTCGCCTTTGTCGAAAGTTAAGTTTGACAAGCCCGAAATCGCCGAAAGGTTTGAACTTTACATAAACGGCATGGAAATAGGAAACGCTTATTCCGAGCTCAATGACCCGGAACTGCAAAGAATCCGTTTTTCCGAGCAAATGGACGCCAAAAAGAAAGGCGACGACGAAGTTATGCCTTTTGACGAAGATTTCATATTCGCCTTGGAACAGGGGCTCCCGCCTACCGGAGGGCTGGGCATAGGCATAGACAGGCTTGTTATGATTTTGACGGGCACCGAGTCTATAAGGGAAGTTATAACGTTTCCTGCAATGCGGCCGGAATAAAGACGGTCAGTAATGAGGAATAAGAGGAAAGAAAGAGTATTTATAAATGAGATTATCTCCTGAAATTTTTATCGCCGTACGGTATTTAAAAGCCGGGAAAAAGGGCTTTTTTTCGCTTCTTACCACTTTGATCGCGGTCGGAGGGACTACTCTCGGAGTGGCGGCTCTGGTCATAACTTTGGCTATTATGAGCGGTTTCCAAAATGACATAAGAGATAAGATTTTGGGCATTCAGCCGCATATAGCGGTTAACAGAATAGACGGGGAACCGTTTACGGATTATAAGGCGGTTGAGGAAAAGATAAAAGAAAATAAAGCGGTCACCGACTGTTCGCCTTTTATTTACAGGCAGGGGCTGATAAGAAGTTTGTCTTCGTCGTCTTCTACGGGGTTAATACTCAAGGCCGTAAATTTTGAAGCCGAAAACAGGATGGTAAACCTCTCGAAGCAGATTTCCGTTTCGGACTCGCGTTTTGACGGGAAAACCATAGGCGAAAAAAGCATAATCCTGGGCAGCGGGCTTGCCGAAACTATTTCCGTTACCGCGGGAGACGAAGTCGTTTTGATGTTTCCGGGCAGTTTTTCAAGCATGCCTAAAATGTATAAATTTACGGTCTCCGCTTTAATACATTCGGGAATGTACGATTTTGACTCGTCCTTGGGTTTTATAGATTTGACCGAAGCGCAAAGCGTATTTTCTCTTGACGGAGAAATCAGCGGAATAAGCGTCCACACGGACAATTTCGATAAAGCCGTTTCTACGGCTGCAAAACTTCAAAAAGAGCTCTCGTTTCCTTACAGGGCAAGGGCGTGGGTAGAAATGAATAAAAACTTGTTTTCCGCGCTCAAACTTGAAAAAATAATGATGTTTCTTATTCTCGGGCTTATAATACTTGTAGCGGCATTCAACATTATTTCAAACCTTTTGCTTTTGAGCGTTCAGAAATCCAAAGAAATAGGGATAATGTCGGCAATGGGGTTTTCGAAGTTTTCGATATCGAAAATATTTTTTTACGAGGGCGTCGTAGTAGGCAGCATAGGTACTGTTTTGGGAATCATTTTCGGCACGGGCATAAGCCTGATCCTCAAATATTTCGAAATTTTTAAACTTCCCAAGGGTATGTATTATGTCGACAGGCTGCCGGTCGTAATAATGCCGTCCGATATTTTGGCAGTGGCGATAAGCGCTTTCATTATTACCGTTTTGGCAGGCATTTATCCGGCTTATCAGGTGTCGAAACTCGATCCCCTTGAAGCCATAAGATACGGTTGAAACGGCAGAGCTGAAAGTGAAGAGTTGAGAGAGAGAACGGCAGGTATGTCATACCGGCTCCGTTTTGTAAAAGACAATGAATATAAAAACAATAGATTTAAGCAAGCGTTACAATAAGAAAGGTTCTCCGGACATAGAGGTTTTAAAAAATATAAATCTCGAAATAAAGTCAGGGGAAAAAGTCGCTTTTACGGGGCCTTCCGGAGCCGGAAAAAGCACGCTTGTGCATATTTTAGGGCTTATGGACAGGCCTACTTCCGGCAAGGTCTTTGCGGGAGACAAAGACTGCTTTGCTTCAAGCGACGGCTATTTGTGTTCGATGAGAAAAGAAAATATAGGCTTCGTTTTTCAGTTCCATTATCTGCTTTCCGATTTTACCGTTTTGGAAAACGTTTTGCTTCCGGTATGGAAAGACAGAGCCGAAAAACTTAAAAAAGCGGAAGGTGTTTTGGAAAAAGCCGGCCTTTCTCACAGGAAAAATCATTTTCCGAACGAATTATCGGGAGGGGAGCAGCAGCGGGCGGCTTTGGCAAGGGCTTTGATAAACGACCCTAAAATAATTTTTGCCGACGAACCTACCGGAAACCTGGACAGGGCTACCGGCATGGAAGTAGAAAAACTTTTGTTTGAAAGTTCTTCGGAAAGGGGCGCGACGCTTGTTTTGGTTACGCATAACGAAGAGCTTGCGGCAAAGTCCGACAGAATAATAAAAATGACGGACGGACAAATAAAATAAAAAAGCGGAAAGAGAGAAGAGAAAATGTCGTGCCTCGGTTTTGCCGAAACCGGTTTTTTTAAACAAAAACGCATAATTTCAACTTTGCGGTTAAAAAAGGGAGCAATGAGATGAAAATTTATCTTGACGGGAAACTTGTCGAAAAAGCGGACGCGAAAATTTCCGTTTTCGATCACGGACTGCTTTACGGAGACGGTATTTTTGAAGGAATCAGGGCTTATAACGGCAGGGTTTTCAGGTTAAAAGAACATTTGGACAGGCTTTGGATGTCGGCTAAAGCGATAAATCTTACGATACCCATAACAAAATCCGAAATGGAAAAAGCAGTTATAAAAACTCTTTCGGCAAACAAAATGACCGAAGGATATATAAGGCTTATAGTCACAAGAGGCTGCGGAGACCTCGGGCTTGACCCGAGAAAATGCACGCTGCCTCCTTCGGTGATCGTTATAGCGGACAGAATAGCGCTTTATCCCGAAGAGCTGTATGAAAAAGGCGGCGAGGTCATAACCGTTTCAACCAGAAGGATACGCCCCGATTCTTTGAGCCCGAACGTAAAGTCATTAAACTATTTAAACAATATCATGGCGAAAATGGAAGCCACAAGGGCGGGCGTCATGGAAGCCATAATGCTGAACGCCGAAGGCTACGTTGCCGAATGCACGGGAGATAATATTTTCATAGTTAAAAACGGAATACTCTTCACTCCTCCGGCCTCCGAAGGCGCTTTGATAGGAATAACCAGGGACGCGGCGATAGAACTTGCGAAAAACAAGCTCAAAATACCCGTCAGAGAAGAACGCATGACCATTTATAACGTGTACACCGCGGACGAATGTTTCCTTACGGGAACTGCCGCGGAAATCATACCGGTAGTCTGCGCCGACTCAAGGGAAATAGGCGACGGCAAGCCCGGAAAAATCACGGCGAAACTCATAAAAGAATTTAAAACTTTGACCAGACTCACCGGCGTGCCGATTAAATAAGGAAGAGGGGCATAACGCTCCTGATCTTCTTTTCTATAAATAAAATGTGGAAATACATAAGGTATATCATATATATATCCGTCCTTACAGCGTGTCTTACGGCGGCGTATAAAGCGCGCGATGTAATCATAATGCCTTATGTTTACGACTACATACATAAGAGCACGGGCAAAGACATACGCTTCGATTATTTTTACATTTCGCCCTTACAGCACGGGATAGTCGTTGCAAATATCAATTACGAAGATAAAATTTCCGTAAAAAAAACCTTAATCAAATTCAGCTTTTTTAAGATTTTAAAGCATATAAAAACTCCCGTAAACTACATAAAAAGCGTAGAACTTTCCGATATCGGCATATCCGTAGACGATATTTTGAAAAATCAAAACTCCGCGGATGAAAATATTCCGGCTTCAGAAAGCATTCCTTTTGCTCTTCCGGATATGCCCGTGGACATACAGGCGTCCGGGATATCTCTTATAAAAAATTCAAAAGAAACGAAAATCGAAGGCGTGCAAATGTCGCTTTCCCGCTCAAGCATAACTTTTTCCGCTTCCTTTTCGGCCTTAAACTCCCGGATCGCGGTCAATTCGTCAATGACATTGACGCGCGGCGGTTTGTATAATACCGATTCCTCAATATCTTCGGAAGGAGACATAAACGTTTTGGCTGGGGCGAAAGGGACAATCGATATTTTTTCTTTTGACTTTAAACAGAACGTAAACGTGAAAAAAATGTATTACAAAAGTTTTGACATAAGCGGCGTTTCCTCGGTTGCCGAGAAGGAAAACGGCGGTTTGAAATTTAAGGCGAACGGAAAATTCGGAAAAATCGAATTCCTTTCGGACGCTTCGGGCGAATCGTCCGCTTCGGCAAATATAGACCTCTCAAGGATCAATAAAGACTTCGGCGGGCTGTTAAGCGCGCGTTTCTCGCATAAAGACACGGGAAGCAAAATAAACGTCAAAGCCGAAGGCATCAGAGCGTTTAATTTTGACATAGGCAGTTTTAACCTTGACGGGGAAGCCGATGAAAACGGCAACTCTTCCGCATTATGCGATTACGGCGGCAAAAGCGTCATTCTGATGAATTATTCGCCCGGGGGAAATTACAGCGCCGAAATCGTGTCTGGAGGAAAAACCGGCGGGACTTTCCGGGGAAATATCAAGACCGGAGCTTTTGCGGCGGATATGAAAGACGCCGATATATCCGAGATGCCTTTCATGGGTTTTCTCGACGCAGACCCGGAAGGAAAAATTACCGCCGAAGGCTCTATTGACGAACATTCCGGAAAAATTAACTTCGTTTTGAAAGATTTACGCACTAAAATGATAGATAAAACCGATCTTTACGGGTCAGTGTCGCGCAACGCCGGAATGTACGTTTTTAATTTTTATAAAAGCGACAAATCCGTAGTTTTTAACAATGTCATAAGAGACGGCGATATCCTTTCCACGGATTTTAAATTCGTAAATACAGACATTTCCAACGTTTTGAGAACGTTCGGCTATACTGAAAACAAAATTCAGGGTATGGCGAACGGGCGCATCAAATACGAAAAAGGCGGGACGACCGAATTCGATTTGAACATATTTGACGGAGTCATATACGGAAACAGGTTTAAGAAACTCGATTCGAAAGGCGACATAAATATGAAGAGGGTTTCGATAGAACAATTTATATTGAAAGACAATGAAAATGTCACGCGCGCATATATAAGCGCCTTGTTCGGCTTTACCGAAGGCAGTCCGGATTCGGAGTTTCATATGAAATTAAAAGACGTTAAAGTTGCCGGAGCCAAGGTAAACGGAGAAATTTTATTTAACGGAAAGCGTTCGGGCGGCGGCGAAGTCAAAGGCAATTTTTCCGGAAAAGGCGTAAATATTTCGGGAGTTTCTTTTCCGGATTTATCCGCGGATTCTTTGATTTCCGCAAAAAGATTTTCTCTTTCCGAACTGAAGTCCGGAAACGGTTTTTCCGGAAATTTCAGGGCTGACTTCTCAAAAGACAATTTATCGGGAACTTTGAATTTCAGAAATACGGATATAGAGGGATTGTATTCGGATTTGTCGGCGGCGGTAAATTCTACGGTAAAACTGTCCGGGAGTTTTAAAAACCCTTCGGCTAAAATTACGGCGGGGTTTAAAAAAGGAACGTATCTGGGCATTCCGTTTTCTTTCGACGCGGATTTGACCCTCGAAAGCGAAAAAATCAGCGTAAAAAAATTGAATTTGATTTCCGAAAAAACGAAAATTTCCGTAAACGGAGTTTATTCCAAGATCGGCGAACTCGACGTTGTCTTCGATAAGATTTCCGAAAACCTCATAAACAAATTCGTCGGGTTTGTGACTCCTTTCAGGGGGGACCTTTCCGGAAGCGGGGCTCTCATACAGACCGAGGGCAGAAAACACCTTAAAATGTTTCTGACCGGCGAAAATACGTATATCAAAAAACTGAAACTCAGCGATTTTAAGTCCGATATCGAAATATATAAAACCGGGATGTATATGAGCTCG
>JAISVT010000054.1 GCA_031271405.1 Candidatus Endomicrobium macrotermitis
CAATACAAAAAGAACCAGCGCCTTCTTTATCGACGACAAAGAAAGCGGTTTGCTTACTATTGACATAAGCAGCCCTTCGGTTCTTTCCATATTGCCTTCCTACACTTTTGTGTGACTGCAACATTATTCTAGTCTTTTGTTGTGTGTTTTAATTGCTTTTCTTGTGAAATTTTTGTGAACTTTAAAATAATAATTGATATAATTGAAAAAACATCCGGGAGGCGTTATGGAAAAAAACGAAATTTTTCAGATTTTGAACTCAAACCCCGTTTTTCATCTTGCGACATGTGAAAACGGACAGCCCAGAGTAAGAGGAATGCTCCTTTATAAAGCCGATAACAGAGGGATAATCTTTCATACCGGCACTTTTAAAGACTTATATACGCAGCTAAAAGACAATCCCAAAGCCGAGCTTTGTTTTCAGGATGCAAAAAATAATGTTCAGGTGCGCGTAAGCGGCATTCTTGAAGAAACAAACGACGGCGATTTGAAAGAAGAAATTCTTGCGCACCCTTCAAGGGAATTTTTAAGGCAGATGAAACAGGCTTCCGGAGCCGAAAACTTCTATAAAACTTATGCCGTATTTATTGTAAAAAACGCTAAAGCCGTTTTGTGGACTTTTGCAGACAATTTTAAACCGAAAACCGAAATTTTTTTATAAAAGCCTATACTGACAAGTCATATACCCCTCACCCTCTTACTTTGCAAGTCCCTCTTTCGCAAGGGGCGAGGGAAAAGACCTATAATCTGACCATACTCCATAGCTAAAGCTTTTTGCACCGTCGGCACGGCTGATAGCTTGTTATCCCAAAAAGGCCGGGCAGGCTGGTTTTGCCCCGCCTTTTTTATTAAAAGCTGTTCCCGCTTTAGCCGTTATAAAAATATGTCCTTGTTTTCCGACAGCGTTTTGTTTATGTCTTGGGCAATAAATTCCATTTTATCGCTTTCGCCCATTCCCAGAGAATGAAAATATGCGGCTATGCTCAAATAAGCCCTTAATTTAAAAAACATTATGTCGTTCATCTGTTTTTCGGAAACGATTTGCCCTTCAAAATAAGATTTTAAAAATAAGTCCTGCGTTAAAACGTCAAGAAGTTCCGTTTCGCGCGAAAACTGGCTTTGATACTGCGCCAAAAAATAGCCGATATCGAATTCTTTGACGTAATTTACGGAATTATTAAAATCTATAACCGAAACAAATACCGAATCGGGATCTTTCGAATCGTCCTGCCCTATAATTATGTTTCCCGGATGATAATCGCCGTGCAGGAAAACATAATCTCCGGCTTGTTTCAAATAAAACCCGTTTTCCTTTTTGGCAACGTTCTCGGCAACGTTTAATATCAGCCCGGAATATTTCGTTTTGTCTTCTTCAAATAATTTTTTGTACCTTGCAAACCTTCTGTTTTCGAGCTCTTCCGGGGAATCGGACGAATCTCTTTGTATTTTATAAGAATGGAGTTTCGCAAGCCATTTGGCGGCAAGCTCGAAATATCTTTTTTGGACAGAATGCCCGACGTGCAAAAATATCTTCGACAAAAGCTCGCCGCGCTGCCCTTCTTCCATCACGGTGCGCTCGGCGTCTTCAATTTCGTAAATTTGCGGAACCCTGTAATTTCTGTCTGAAAATTTCGGGCACAGGCGGTCGCGCGCGGTAAGGGAAGTTTCTTTGAGCTTGTCCCAGCTTTTTTCATCGTCGCTTTTTTTGATTACGATGCGTTCCCTGCGCTCGGGAATGCCTTTTGTGCCGATGACCACTTCGGTAACCGTTATATGGCTGCCGGACATCTGTTTTTCCTGATAAAACGGCCTGCATCGCCCGTGTTTGATTTCCGCGGCAACCTCTTTGATATTTGCAGCCGGATGGTCAAACAGCGAAGGAAACATCCCCGCCCTGTCTATGCTGTGGGCGTCGCTTCCGGACACGGCGTTGAATTTCAGCCTGTGCCACGTTTTTAAACCCAGATAATTTTCTTTGATTGTGTGGTTTGACGAAAATATCTCTATTGCGTCCAAATACCCGCTCATAAGTTTTTCGTCCGAAGGTTTTGAGCCTTTCCGGAAAGGGTGAGCCCAGACAAAAGCCGCGTCCGGGTATTGCTTTTTCAAATCGGAAAGTTTATGCTTTCCTTCCAAAGATTTGTCCGCTCCGTAAACCGCTACATGGCCGAAATCCGTTTCTACTTCCTGTGCCGAGAGCAGCAAAAAATGTTTGTCTATGCCGTATTGTTTTCTCAAATCTTCAATTTCTTCGCCGCTCCACAAATAGCCGTGTTCGGTAAAAACCAAACCGTACAAACCTTTATTTATCGCCTGTTTTACGAGTTCATACGGATTGGCAACGCTGCATTTGGAGTGTTTTGAGGTATGGCAATGCAATTCCAATAACATTTTACCCTCTCTTTACCACTTTTTAAACACAAAAAACACGGCAAGCGCGATCAAAACAAAACCGACAATATAGTTCCATTTTAAACCTTCTTTCAGGTACAGCACGGAAAAAACGCAAAACACGGCTATGGTTATGACTTCCTGCATAACTTTCAATTGCGCCGCGGAGAACATTTCGTGCCCTATGCGGTTTGCCGGCACCTGAAAACAGTATTCAAAAAACGCTATGCCCCACCAGCTGGCAAAAACAACTATCCACAACGGCGAACTTTTGTGTTTCAAGTGCCCGTACCACGCAAAAGTCATAAAAATGTTGGATATTGTAAGAAGTATTACGGGATAGAATGCCCTTATAGCCATAATTTTTCCGTTTTAAATTCCCGCGGGAAGTTTCGACTGCATTATTTTTCTGTAGTTTAATTTTTTACCGTCAACCGTGAAAGTTCCGTTTCCGACCGCGTGAAACAGGCGTTTGTCTTTATTTTTATTGTTTATCCACACGTTTACGCCCTGCAATACAAAAATTCCGTGCTTTTTGACGTAATCTTCCACTTTGCATTCTATATTTACAAAACACTCTTTTATGAGCGGCGCGCGCACAATTTCGGCTTTTAAAGGCGTAAGCCCGAACTTTTTAAATTTATCCGTATCGCTTCCGGAGCAGCTTCCCGCCTGAACTGTTTTTCTTGCGATGTCCGCGGCGGGTATAGCCATAACGCATTCTTTGGTTTTCACAAGGGCTTGGTAAGAATGGTTCCAGGGGCCGGTGAGCAGGCAAAACTGCGCGTCGAAATCTTTGACCATTGTCCATGAAATGGTCATAACATTGTTCTTTTTTCCGTCAAAAGTGGTTATCAGAACGACGGGGCCGGGCTCTACGTACAAAAAGGCTTTTTCCAAAGGAAGTTTTTGCATTTTCATACTCCGGTATTGAATTATTGTCCGGCTTTTTCCGTGGCGAGCGGTCATTGCAAGGACAATGCCCTTCGCAGAATCTGTTAATCTATAGACCCTGCGGCTTCGCGCAGGGTGGCAAATCTTAAAAATTACTGCTTTCCGTTTCCGCATCCGGCTAAAACCGTTAAATCTTTGAAAGTTCTGCTTGCCGGGTTTTGGAAAACGTAAAGTCCGAACTCTTCCATTACCGACAAAAGGTGGTCAAAAATATCGGATTGGTAATTTTCATAAGGTATCCATTGCGTTGTCGATGTAAAACAATAGATTTCAAGCGGCAGACCTTCGGCCCCGGGTTTTAGCTGGCGCACCATCATGGTAAGATTTTTGTTTATATACGGAAGGCTTTTCAGATAGGCTTCGCAGTACGCGCGGAAAGTCCCTATATTTGTCAGGTATCTTCCGTTGTAAATATTGTCTTTGGTGTTGCGGATTTTATTATACTCTTTTATTTCGGCCTCTTTTGAAGAAAGATAATCTTTCAAAAGTTCGAATTTCATCAAACGCCCAAGCATCGCCGCATCCATAAACTTGATGCTTTGCATATCTATATTTACCGCTCTTTTGATTCTGCGTCCGCCGGCTTCGTTCATGCCGCGCCAATTGATAAACGGTTTTGAAATAAGGTCGTAGGCGGGAACCGTCACAATGGTTTTATCCCAATTCTGCACGGAAACGGTAGTCAGCGAAATATCTATGACGTCGCCGTCGACATTCTGCGAAGGCATTTCTATCCAGTCGCCTATATGAAGCATATTGTTCATGGCAAGCTGCCAGCTTGCGGTAAGCCCGAGAATGGTATCTTTAAAAACTATCATTAAAACCGACGCTACCAAACCGAGCGCCGAAATAAAATACGTGGGCTCTTTTCCTATAAGGAAAGCAAGAATTATCAAGCCTCCGAAAAAATTTACGAATATCCTCAAAAACTGCAAAAGCCCTTTTACCGGAATATTCGGATTTTTACCGAAAACAAGCATTACCATGGTAAGTATTTTATTGACGACCAAAAGTATGCTGACCTGCAAATATACCAAAGCTATGTTATAGGCTATCACATTGTATATTTTGTAAGACGGAGGGAAAAAAGCGTCAACGGACACTTTTGCGATAATTCCGGCTGCCAAATAGCCGAAAGCGGCAAAAAAATTAGTTTCTTTAAGAGCCTTGTACCACACGGGGTTTTTTACATGAAAATATTTGCTGTGAAGATATTTGTACGATGCGGCTTTGAAAATAAACCACGCCAGATACAAAATAACTATGAATAAAAAAATGGCCGACGCTCCGGCCGCGGGCATGATAAATTTTTCGGGAATCTTTAAAAGGTTTAACGCGTCTATAACGAATTCCATAAAACAATTATATATAAAAATGTTTCTTTATAAAAGTTAATGCAATAAAAATTTCAAAGACCGCGTTGATTCATAACGGATTCAAAAATAACTGAATCCAAACCAAGAAAAAGGAGAATGTTTATGATGAAGAAAACGGTGCTTGTAATGCTGGGGATGTTCGTATTAAGCACATTCGGTTTTGCGGGAGAAGGAAAGGAAGGGCATTTCGGAGGGAAACACAAAAAAATGGATCCCGAACAAAAAGCCAAATGGGAAGCCGTAAAAAAAGAGAAAGCCGAATACTTTAAAAACCTGAAATCGCTTACCGAAAAATACGATAAAGCCTCCGACGCCGACAAAGAAGCGGTAAAGAAAGAGATTACCGACCTTGTTTCGAATCAAACCGACAAAAACATCGTATTGAAAAAGGAAATGCTCGCGGCAAAAAAAGAAGAACTGGCTAAAATAGAAGCGAACATTTCCGAAATGGAAACCGACAAAGCCGCTTTCGTAAGTAAAAAAGTGGAGTTTTTCTTAAGCGCGGAAGGTCAGGAAAAGATAAAAAAGATGAAAGAAATGAAGAAGAAGAAAGGCAAAAAGGGCAAAAAAGCAAAAAAAGATAAAAGCGAAAAGAAAGCCGAATAATTCTTAAAAACGTAAAAAAAATCGCCCCGCAAATTTGTTTTTGCGGGGCGATTTTTTCATCGGCACAGAAAACAACCGGCAGCGCCGGCGGTTATTTTATACGGGAGCGGATGACAGGGCTACTTTTGACTTTATTTCTTCCAACAGTTTAACCAGATTTTCGCGGTACACGGGTTTTTTCAGATATCCGGCAGCGCCGAGTTCTTTCGCGTCCTTTTCAGTAAAAACCGTGTCAGAGCCGGTTATAAAATAAATCTCCACAAAGGGGTCAAGCTCTTTAAAATATGAAAACAAATGGTCGCCGTCCAAATCCGGAAGCATAAGGTCTAAAAAAACCACGTCGGGCTTTTCGTTTTTAAACACTTCGAGCGCTTCTTCGGCACTGTCCGCAACGCATACGGAAAAACCGCTGCTTTCTATAAACTTTGCAAAATTGTCCCTTATAAAAACTTCATCGTCAACAAGCAGTATCTTTATCATGTCAGAATTCTACTATTATAAAATTGAATTTGCAAATTGAAAAATAAACGGTTTTGTTCTATACTAATCGGAAATCACCAAAAATTTTTGAGGAAAAAATGAATTTAAAAAAAGGGATATCTCTGACAATATCTCTGGCTTTATTGCTTACCGCGCCGGCTTCGGCCGCGCAGCCGTACGCGGCCCAAATGCCGTTTGCGGGCGTTTACGATGTCAACGGCAATTTCAGCGTTAACGTTTTCAACGCAGACCGCGAAAACCGCATCATTCTTATTCAGGACTTGCACTGCCATTTCGGCGCGCAAAAGAAAATTGCCGCTTTTCTCGAAGATTTGTCCGGCAACCCCTATTTTGACAAAATATACATAGAAGGTTCTTCAAAAGACATATCCGGAAATTTTATCAAAAACCTGCCGCAGGACATAAAAAACCCTTTTGCGCAAGAATTGCTGAAACAGGGCAGGATAAGCGGAGCCGAATATTTTTTTCTTACGTCCGCGCAATCCCCGCGCCTTTACGGTTTGGAAAACGAAGAATTATATTCCGCAAACGCGATAAGGCTCGGCTACATATTCGACACGCAAAAGCAGGTAAAAGAAATAATAAACGATATGGCTTCGCGCCTTAACGCGCTGCAAAAAAGCAAACTGGATTATAAAAGCAGAAAAATTCTCGCCCTTGCCGAAAAACACGAAGAAGGCAAAATTACAAGCGGGCAATACTACGGCAGGCTTTTTGAATACGCTAAGACTTACGCAATAAATGCCGGCGATTACCCTGCGCTGAAAACGATTCTTGATTCGCAAAAACGCACGGACGCGAAAAAAGTGCAAAAACAGCTCGCCGAATTTTTAAGCGAAGCTAAAGAAGTTCTTCCGTATAATGCCTACCGTGAACTCACAAAAAGAAATATCATAAGCAATATCTTGCCGGCAAGCCGCGAATACCCGTTAAATTTGGACAAATACGGCGAACTTTCAAGATACGCGTCTCTTTACGAAAGAATGTCCGCTCTGGACATAACAAAACTTTACGCCGAAGAAAAAAATCTCCTGAACGCCGTACTTTTGAAAACTTCGAAAGCCGAAAGCGTTGAAACAGTAATTCTGTCGCTTGCTTTCGGAAGGCTTAAAAAGTTTGCCGAAAATAAAGCCGCCGGTTCGGATTTCGGTTATACGGCTGATTTTTCACAGGAAGTTTTTGAAACGCTTTGGAACAAACTTTCGGATAAAGGCTCTTTCGCGCGGCTTGCCGCATATCTTGAAACTTACAAAAATTTTTACGCCGCCAACGAAGAAAGGAATTCGGTCTTTGCGGATAAAATCCCGTTTGACGCGGACGGCAAAAGCGTAAATGCCGTAATTACCGGCGGTTTCCATACGGAAGCTCTAAAGAATATGCTGTTAAAAAAAGGTTTCGGCGTTACGGTATTGACCCCTAAAATCGGCGCGGGCACGCGGGAAGCGGAAGAAAAATACGCATATTTGTTCGCAAAACTGTCCGAAGCGGAGTACGGAAATTTTACAAACCAATACGCGCTGAAAGCGTTTCTTTCGCAAGGCAATGAAACGCTGCTGCCGGATTCTTTGAAAGAGATCAGCTCTTTGTACCGCCGCGGCGCTTTCGGAGAAAAAACCCTGGCTGAAATAATGGACGCCGTTGTTGAAGTTTATAACCGCAGCGCCGGCGAAAATGAAAAAATAATGTCTTTCGAAGCCGGTGAAAAAGAAGTTTTCCGCGCCGTTTTAAAAACAGCCGGACAAGAAACGGAACTGCTGATTTCGCCAAGCGGCCAAACGGATATAAGCGCGCGCAAAAACATTCCTTTTGCGTCAATTTTTATCAAACTGCAAAAAATGCTGCCGCCCGTTACCGTTACCGTAAAGGATAAGTTTTTAAATTTCATATCTCATCCCCTCGGCGCGCCGTTATGGGAAACCGCTTATCTTTCTGCTCTTACCGCCTTTGCCGGCCCTTTTGCGGCTGCCGCCCTTTTTACGCTTACGCATTTGGCGGCCGGCATTTTACTTGACGCAAACTCCGGCATAATTTCCGAAATCAAAGACAATTATAAGAACTATTTAAGCCTGCTTGCCCCTTCGTTCTTTTTCGCATTGCCTTTCGCGCTTCCGTTAAGTTTTGCTGCGGCTTTCGCCGTAAGCCTTGTTTCTCACGCGGGATACAACGCGTTTGCCGGAATATACGGTTTTGCGCCCGCGGACATTGCAAAAAAGATAAAAGATAAAATGGAATTGTACGTTTATGAAGAAGATGAAGACGGCGTGCCGGTATGCATTGAGGAAAACAAGCTCGACTCTTTTTTCAATTTGTCTCCGCAGCAGCATGCAAAACATTATTCGGGGCAAAAAACAATATTGTCGGCAAAAATAAATTCCGTAGGCTCCCTGATTGCTTATAAAAATGTCCTTCTGCCCATTAACGATACCGCTCTGGCCGGAAAAGAGGCAAGAATCGTAATAGACGCGGACTCTAACATAACCGAAATTTACGTAATTAACGGCGATGAAATTATAAAATTCGTCAATGCCAATACCGAAAACCCGGAAATCCCCAATATGCAGCGCCCGTTAAGCGATATGCTTAATCCTACGGTAGTATATGAATATACCGGAAAAGAAGGAGGCGTTCCGGTTATCGGAGAAAGTACGCAATTAAATTATTTCAATAACCTTTTTAAGAAAAAATTTGAAACGTTATATTCCGGAAGGGACGTGGTTTTGACTTCGAAGCTCGATTCCAAAGGTTACTTTTCGCTGTTCGGCACCTGGCTTTTGGCGGCACCGGCGCCGGACGCGCAGGCAAGGATAGTAATCAACGGCGCCGGGCATATTACTGAAATTTACGTAATGTCTGAAAATGGGCCCGTACAATACGTAAACGCGAACGTAAGAGAGCCTGAAAAAACAAATATGCAGCCGCCTTTGGAAAACATAGAAAATCCCACAACGGTTTACGAATACGCCGGCATGGAAAACGGTCTGCCGGTTTTGGACGAAGACAATTATCTCAACTATTTTCAAGCGGCTCTGAGCAAAAAAAAGTTCGATGAAGCTTATTCGGGAAAACAAATAATATTGACCGCAAAAGTAACCGGAAACGGCAATTTATCGCTTTTAGGGCATTCTCTTATAAACAATAACCCCGATACGTCATTGTACGGAAAAAAAGCCATGGTTCTTATAGATAAAAACGGCTTCATAACGGAAATTTTCGTTGTTACGGAAAAAGGACCCGTTAAATTTGTTAACGTAAACTTCGAAAACCCGTCAAAACCGAATATGCTTGAGCTCTCGGACACCTCAAAAACCATGACCTACATATACGATTATTCGGGAATGAAAAACGGTCTGCCGGTTTTGGATGAAAACAAACTGCTTAACATATTTCAGTTGATTGCAAAGAACAAATATAACAATTTGTTTTCAGGCAGAAAAACAACGGCGCTTGCAAGATTCAGCGAAAAAGGCAGTTTGTCGGTCATAGGTTACGGAGACCTCATATGCGATCCTTTATTTGCCCAAAAAGAAGCGCGGGCGGTAATAAACGAAGAAGGCTTTATTGCCGAGGTATATGTCATTACCGAAGAAGGAACCGCCAAGTATGTGAACGCGGATAAAGAAAATCCGCAAAACCCCAATATGCAGCCTTTGCCGGAAACTCTCAAAAACCCGATTATGATATACGAATACGCAGGAGATGAAAACGGCATTCCTTCGGTAAAAGAAGGCGGATATGTCAATTATTACCCCCCTTTTATGTATAAAAAGACATTTGACAAGCTTTATTCCGGCAGAAAAATGGTTTTGGTCAACAAACTCGACATGACGGGCAATCTGGCAATTTTGGGCATACAGAATCTGGTCAGGGTATCGAAAGAAGAATTATTCGGAAAAGAAGCAAGGATTGTAGTTGACGAGAAAGGCAATATAACGGACGTTTACATACTGCCCGGCAGCGGAAGCCCTGCGTTAAGATATACGAACGCCAACGTAAAAGAGCCTGAAAACCCGAATATGCAGCCCGTATCCGAAGAAGTAAAATACCGTATGGTCATATATAAATACTCCGGTATATCGGGCGGGATTGCGGCAATTGAAGAGGCAAACAGGCTCAACTCTTTTCAGTTTCTTTCCGGGGAAATGTACGAAAAAATGTATTCGGGCGAAAAAACGGTCATAGTTACAAAATTCAGCCCGGCCGGAAGTTTATCTGTCATAGGGCACAGCTATCTGGTACAAAATTTATCTATGGCGAACGCGCAGGCAAGAACAGTCATAAACGAAAAAGGGCACGTAACCGAAGTTTACGTAATAAACGGCGGCGAAATCGTAAAATACGTAAACGCGAACACAGGCAGCCCGCAAAACCCCAATATGCAGCCCGCGTTTAAAAATACGCCGGATTTCATAAAAGTGTACGAATACGCAGGCATTAAAAAAGGCGCGCCCGTTTTAAACGGCGGTAAACTGCTGAATTATTTCAGCAAATACATATTGAGAAAAGAGTTTGACGAAACATATTCCGGCAAAAAAATAGTTATATCGGCAAAAATCGACAGGACCGGCAATTTAAGCATTATGGGACAATTTCTTTTGCATCCGGATGCCGCCAAATTCGGAGGGCAGGAAGCAAGAATAGTAATAAACGAATACGGACATATAACGGAAGTTTTCATATTTGACGGCAAAGTTCCGGTCAAATACGTCAACGCAAACAGGCGGGATCCGAAAAACCCTAATATCCAACAGCCGATCGAGGATTTGGAAAACCCGGTTGTCATATACGAATATTCTTCGATGCAGGACGGCGTTCCGAAAATATCGGCGGGCAAAAAACTGAACCATTTCCGCTTCTTGGGAATGGAAAAATACAATGAACTTTATTCCGGCGGCAAAACGGTTGTAACGACAAATACGGGCTATGACGGAATTTTGACATTATTCGGAAGAAAGCTGATGCGTTTTTCAAACCGCGCCGATATGCAAGGCAAAGAAGCAAGAATAGTGATAGACAAAAAAGGGATCATAACCGAAGTTTATGTAATGACCGGAGACGGCTTTACAAAGTATATAAACGTAAATTCGGACAATCCGCAAAACCCCAATATGCAGCCCGCGGCGGCCCGCCCGCAGAACTTTATTTCGATATACGAATATACGGAAAGCGGAAACGCTATGCCGGACATAAGCAAAAAAACTCCTTTGAATCTTTTCAGGGTACTGACAAAAGAAAAATATATGAAGCTGTTTTCCGGGAAAAAAACGGTCGTTAAGGTTTTTTTTAACGAATCGGGAGAATTGAATATTTTAGGGGTAAAAGGACTTACCGCTTCTTTGCCGGGCCTTGCCGGCAAAGAAGCGAGAGCGCTCATAGACGAAAACGGATATGTAACGGAAATTTACATAGTTACGCAAGGAGGTCCCTTAAAATATGTAAACGCCGATAAAGAAAATCCGCATAGGCCCAATATGCAGCCTTTGTTTGAAACTATCGACAGGCCTGTCGCCGTGTATGAATACTCCGGCATGAAAAACGGCATCCCCGAAATAAACGAAAATACGAGGCTGAATTATTTTCGACGGCTTTTAAGCAATTCTTTTTACAGGCAGTACGCGAAAAGAAAAATCGTTCTGACGTCAAAAACCACTTCCGACGGAAGCCTTAATGTTCTCGGGTTTCAGCAGCTTATCAACAGAGGCGGAGAAAGCCTTGCGGACAAAGAAGCAAGGATAGTAATAGAAAACGGAAATATAACCGAAATATTCATTATGGCCGGTGAAGGCGCCGTAAAATACGTCAACGCGAACCGTCAAAAACCGCATAATCCGAATATGCAGCCCGAGCCGGGTAAAATCCCGGATCCCGTGATAATATACAAATTCCGCGGCATCCGTAACGGCCTGCCCGCAATAAGCGATGCCGCCGTTTTGAATTATTTTCCGGGTTCCGTAAGCAGAGAAGTTTACAATAAGTCGCATTTAAAAACCGATACCGTTATAGTTACGCGTTTCAGCGAACGCGAAAATTTATCGGTTCTGGGTCATGGCAATCTTATATATTCAAGCGCTTTAAACTTTTCCGGTAAAGAAGTCAGAACAGTGCTGAATAAGAAAGGACATATCTCCGAAATTTACGTTATTACCGAAAACGGGCCGGTTAAATATGTTAACGCGAATTTAGAAAACCCCGAAGAGCCGAATATGCAGCCTTTACAGAATGACTCGGCAAGTTTTACCGCCGTGTACGATTATACCGGAAAAAAACACGGCATACCGGAAATCGATGAAAAGAAAAGGCTGAATTCTTTCACATACCTGTCTAAAGAAAAATTCAACAGCCTGTATATGAACAGAAGCGTCGTTTTAACGGCAAGATTGAACAAAGCGGGCATTTTGAATCTTTTGGGGTACATCAATCTGGTAAAGCTGTACGGCAGAGAAGCAGCCGAAAAAGAGGCAAGGATACTTGTTGAAAACGGGCTTATAAAAGAAATTTATGTCTTAACGCAAAAAGGCGCAATAAAAAGGGTGAATATTTCCGAAGATCCTTCGGAAAAACCGAGAATGAGGCTGGAAATGCCGGAAATAACGGCTGAAGCCGAAACCGGAGATGCCGTTGAAAATATATTGAGCTATATTTATGAACTTGAAATACTCGAATATTACAGTTCGTCGCAGGCCCGCTGCATATTTGACAGAGAGTTTTTCAGATATTCTATACGCGGCTTAGATAAAAATTTCAGAATACGGGAGGTAAAAGAAGGCGGTATCGTATCGGTCAACGGCGTAAAAATGAAAGTTTTCAGCGTAAACCCTAAAAGACGCTCTATGACCGTAGAACAATATGAATACTCCGACGAGGAAATTCCGGAAGGAAGAGTAACGGTTACAATCGACAGCACGGCATACAGCGCAAAACGCGCCGTATATGAAGAGTTGATTGAAGCGCTTACCCTTGAAGATACCGGCAAGGCCGGCAGTTCGCTTATAAAACTTTTTTCGAAGGGCTACCCTGCCGCGGCAAAAACAAGGAAAATACATATAGATTTTGAAGAAGCCTTAAGCGCCGGAGTAAACGAAACGGTAAAAAACAGCGGAACCGGGGCAAAACCTTTATTTATCTCTTCGCCGCGCGGCAGGCAAACGCACGCTATGATATCGCAGGCGGCATTGAAAATGGCGGAAGCGGGCAGAAACGTTTTAATAGTTTCGACATCGGGAAACAGGCTGGACGCCGTAGTGAAAAACTTTATAGGCAATACGGAAACTCCGATCATAAGAGTTTCTCCGGATGACAGGAATATGGACAAAGCGGTAAGCGCGGCATTCGGCAGCGCGGCATACAAAGCGGAACAGAATTTCCGCAAAAGAGCCGGAGAAAAGAATTACAAAGGAGTTTTGATAGCCGCGGACAATTCGATGCTTGCAAGCGGCAGTTATAACAGCGCCGTTTTGAAAACTTTCTCGGCTTCCGGTTTCGATGAAATCATAATTTTAGACGACGACAAAAAGATGAATACTCTGGACGAGTTTTTAACGCCCCTTATGCGTTTATCGCATAACGGGCACGTGATTTTAGCGGGCGGCGTAAATTTTCTTTCGAATTTTAACGAAAGAGATTTAGCCCTTCTTAAAACCGTTCAGGCGGAAGGGAACGAACTTGTCGGCTTTGACGCGGAAGAAATATTCAAATTATTTGAAACGGTCGGCGCAAGCGATATACTACAGAGTTTATCCGGCAATAATGCGATCGTTATCAACGAGCCCCGCGCCGCGGAGCCTGCCGGAAACATTTTGGATTTTGTAATATCCGCGGATAAAGAAAAACTGAAAAAATATCCGGCACAAGAACATAAAAAAATAAACTCTTTTGAAAATCTTATGGCGGCGGCGGCAATATACGGCATAGTAAAACGGGATCTTTCTGTTTCGCAGGTACAAGACATTAAGGCGGCGGTTTTCGCTTTTACGCTGTCGGTAAAACCGGAAGACTTAAATACCGTGCAAAAAGCCCGGTATGAAGCGATTCTCGCCATATTCGGTTTGGGCGGCGCCAAGCCGGCGGATAATCCGGCTATTGAAGGCGCGGATCCGCAAACGCTGTTTTTACAGGTTATCGCGTCGGACGCGAATATTGAAACTATGATAGATTCGTTGAAAAACAGCGCAGATTTCGATTCCGCAGACCATAAACTTTTAATTGCCTTAAACCTGCTTCTGCCGCCGGCAGGCAGCGGTGCGGCTTCCGGTTCGGTCAATACCGAAACGCCGGTCAACAGTAATTCCGTACATTCGATATTATCAAGCTCTTAACCCGTTGGGGGCGAGGGAAAGACAGATAATTTTGTCATCCCCGAGCGTCTTTACCGGGTATGACGGCGCCGGTTTCCCGCGGTTTTCACATAATAAAAAGTCCGCCTGCAAAAAAAAGTTTGCAGGCGGACTTTTTGGTATTTTCTTACGAAACCGGATTTTATAAAAGCGTACTTTTTATTTTACGGCAGGCGGTTTTCTTAATTTTATTTCTTCCAAAAGTTTGAATAATTCGTCGTGATAAATAGGCTTTTGCATATATCCCGCTGCGCCGAGTTCTTTTGCGTTTTCTTCCGTAAAAACCGTTCCCGAGCCGGTTATAAAATAAATATCCGCGGAAGGATTTATCTCTTTAAAGTACGAAAACAAATGGTCGCCGTCCAAATCGGGAAGAATAATGTCTAAAAGAACCGCGTCCGGCTTTTCTTTTTTAAACATTTCAAGCGCTTCTTCGGCGGTACCTGCAAGGCATACGGAAAAACCGTTTCTTTGTATAAACCTTGCGATATTGTCCCTGACGAAAATTTCATCATCTACAACCATAATTTTTATCATAATGAAATTCTATCAAAAACAAGGCCGAATATAAAGCCGTAAACGAAATTGTAAAACGCATATTATTTTGATAGCATTTTAGCCAAAAAAGCGAGGGCTTGAACCATTAATACGCAGATCAGCCAATTTAACCTTTTTGTTGACGGAAAAGAAGTAGATACCGGCGTTTACGATTACACTCCTTACTCGGACAAATTCATAACCGCTTTCAAAGACACCTACCGCGTAATTTCAAAATTGAAAAAAGGCGAAATTCCCGCTAACGCCGGCGAATACGTTTATGCCCGCTACTGCGTAGGGGACGATTCGCTGAATCTGAAAGCCATAGACGCAGCGCACCGCGCGTCAAAAATATTCGGAAGTTTTCCGGTTTCAAAAAGAAGAAAGATTCTGCACGACATACATGACAACCTTAAAAAGCATAAAAACGAATTGATAGAGCTGCTGCGCATAGAAGGCCATCCCGTAAAACTTGCCGAGTGGGAATACAGAGGGATGGAACTTATCTTTTCGGAGAAATCGGTAAAATTCTACGCTGACGAACTTTGGCGCGAAGTAACGCATTTCAGAAACGAAACGCTTTATTTCGCAAGGCGCCCCGACGGCGTAGTGTGCATATCCCCGCCGAAAAACGCGGCGGCAAGCAATTCTACTCTCGGTATCCACGCGCTGTTAGGCGGCAATACCCTGATAATAAAACCCCCTTTAAAAGCTCCCGTTTCAACCATATTTATCTGGAAAGACGTAATAATCCCGATGCTTGAAAAAAACGGAACGCCGCCGGGCACGGTAAATCTTATAACCGGAAATTCCAAAGCTATTATGCGGCAATGGCTTTCTTCTCCGAAAGTAAACGACGTGCTGTTTTTCGGAGACAGCGAAGCGGGTCTTGAAATAGGCAGGCAATGCTATAATGCCGGCAAAAAACCGATACTTGAGCTTTCCGGAAGCGACCCGCTGATAGTATGGAAAGACTGCGACATAGAAGCCGCGGCAGATTCCGCCATGGACGCTTTTTTGGGCTCTACGCAAATTTGCATGGTGCCGAAAAAGTTTATAGTGCACGAAGACGCTTTTGACGCTTTTACGGAGAAAATGAAAGAAAGAATATCGCGGATAGTTTACGGGCTGCCTTCCATGCCCGGCGTGATACTGTCGCCTGTCATTAAAACCGACGTTTTCGAAGAGTATTTAAAAGAAGCCCTCGATAAAGGCGCCAGGCTTTTATACGGCGGAGAGCGGATAAATTATGACAATACACCGAACCCGAAAGGCGCCTACGTCCAGCCTACGCTTGTGCAAATCGATGACAATCAGGAAATTTTTTCTTTTTCCTGCGTTAAAAACGAAAACTTCTTTCCGCTGATTCCAGTAATAAAAGTAAAATCTTCAAAGCACGGAAACGAAAAAGACCAGGATATTTTTCTTAAGATGATAGACATAATCGACCGAAACGATTTCGGCTTAAGAATTTCCGCATGGGTAAAATCGCATGTGTATATAAGGCAGTTTATAAAATATCTCTCCAATTCGGGGCTTTTACGGATAAACGCAAAGCATGTGGAAGTTTCCGAATGCCTTGCCAGCCACGGCGGAACGAGAAAAACCAGCGGGCCCTTCGGCGAAATGAATTATATGTGGCTTAAAACCACCCACCTTCAGGGAATAACGCTGGCAAGGGAAAGGCGCAAACAAAGAAGGGACTGACAGAACAGGATTAAAAAATGTTTGATGACTATTATTACAACATATTCGCAATCCCGCCGCTTATAACGGCTTTTTTCGTTATTTTCATAACCGTAAAAATGCTTAGCGTTTGGAAAAGATCCGAAGCTATAAGGTTTTTTGCGTGTTTTTGCTGTTCCGTTATAGTATGGCTGTCGGGTTTTTCAATGATGTATTTCTCATACTCGCCCGAACTTGCTCTTTTTTGGGGAAAGGTAGGTTTTTTGGGAGTATCTTTTATTCCCGTTACGGCTTTGATGTTTGTTTACGCGCTTACCGGTAAAAAATTAAAAACAAGCTTTCTTTATTTGTCCGCTTTTGCCTTTATATGCTTTATCCTTAACTGGTCAACCGATCTGATTTACAACGGCGTTAAACTTCATTTCTGGGGATATTACCCCATAGCCGGCAAACTGTACATTGTGTTTTTGCTGATGTTTGTCGTTCTTTTCACGATGTGTTCGGTAATCCTTTTTAAAGAAGCGTTTAATTATTCGCTTCCGCCGGTACAAAGGCGCCGGGTAGTTTATGTTTTTTCGGCCTTTACGATATGTCTGCTGGGCGTTGTGGACTATATAGGAAAATACGAAGGCATAGAAATTTATCCTTTCGGATATATTCTTATCATTTTTTTCATAAGCATCATATCTTTTGCGATAGTAAAATATAACCTGCTCGATTTGAAACTCGTTTTGGCAAAAACCGGACTCTATTTGGTTTTATACGTCATTTTGTTCAGCATCCCCCTTTTGATAGGTTTAAACACCGGCTCCTGGGAGGTTGCCGCTTTTTCGGCTGTAGTATTCGCCTCGGCAGGCACTATGGTTTTCGGCACAATACAGGAAAAAGCGGAAAATTTAATGCTTGCCGAACAGCGTTCTTATCAAAACATACTGCTTCAGGCGGCAACCGGAATGACGCAGCGCCACGACCTTAAAAAACTTTTAAAAATGGTAGTCCACCTTGTAAAAAGGTCGGTTAAAATAAACTTCGCTTCGATTTATCTGTATGATCCGGATACGAAAGAATATAAGCTCGTTGCTTTCAGGACGGATAAAAATAAAAATATTTTCAAAAAAGCGGCCTCTTTCCGCGCCAAGTCTCCTTTCTCGGACTATATAAAATCAAGAAGAACCGCTTTTGTTTACGAAGAAATGCCCGACGGCATTAAAAAGAACATAGCGTTTGACCTTAGAATAGGGCTTATAGTCCCGGCGTTTGTGATAAAAGAAGTAAACGGTTTTATGATACTCGGCGAAAAAGACAGCCGCAAGCCGTATTCTTCGGACGATATCAACATATTCAACATTCTTGCGACGCAGACTTCGATAGCCGTAGAAAATTGCGTATTTATGGAAGAATTCAAGAAAGCGCAGGAAAAAATATTTTTCGCTGAAAAACTTGCTTCGATAGGCGGGCTTGCCGAAGGAGTGGCGCATCAAATAAACAACAGGCTAAATCATTTTTCCGTGATAGCCGGCGAAATGCAGTACGAACTCGGGGAATTTAAAAACAGGCTGGAGCCGATTGTAAGCGATAAAAACGTTCTTCACGAATCGATAAAATACTTTCAGCAGCTTTCCGATTCGCTTTCCGGCAACGTAAAGCGCACAAGCGCCATAATAAAAGGAATTTTAAATTACGCAAAAGTAGAAGCGCAGGAAACGCAGTATAAAGAATTCGCTCTTAACGAAGTAGTCGAACTTTCCGTAGATTTGCTGAAAGTAAAACACAATATAAAGACGGCCGCCCCCGTGGATTATGCCCAAGTCGGCAATAAAACGGTGTCCGGCATAAAATCGATCATTATGGAGTCGGTTTATAATCTTATCGATAACGCGTACGAGGCGGTTCTTGAAATGAAAGATTATACGTCTAAAAATAATCCGTCCGAAAAGTATGAGCCTAAAATAACCGTTACGCTCGATAACGGCCGCAATTCGAACGAGATAACGGTTTCGGATAACGGGATAGGAATAAAACCCGAAAATCTCAAGAAAGTTTTTGTGCCTTTTTTTACAACCAAATCTTCCTTTAAATCCGGCACGGGGATAGGCATGTATGTGGTAAAAAGAATGATAGAAGAAATGCACAAAGGCAGCATAAGAGCCGAATCCGAATATCTGCATGGAACGAAAGTGCATATAAGTTTGCCGAAAGGGCGCTGATGCCAAAAACCGCTTACCTGCCGAGAAGAAAATACCGCAAGCCTATGTCTGCAATATAATATTTTGCATTGGTTTGAAGAAGCTGTTTTCCTTTAATATCATACCTGTTGGCTTTATACATTATATAACTGCCGCTCAAAGCTTCGATATAAGCATCAGCATATATCGGCTGGATAACTCTGCCTTGCAATCCGTGGCAGAAGCCGTTTCAATCCCCTAAACATCGGGTCTCGTGTGATTATGAACCAGATTTGACGAGATAATGAAAGCACATTTGTTTCAATCCCCTAAACATCGGGTCTCGTGTGATTATATGTGCCGTCTGGTCAAGCAACAATTGGCGTTAATGTTTCAATCCCCTAAACATCGGGTCTCGTGTGATTATACAGCTTAAGATAAAAGGTAAGCAATACGTCCAAAGTTTCAATCCCCTAAACATCGGGTCTCGTGTGATTATAAAGAAAGCGGCTATATCTACGCCAGCGGTGCGAGTTTCAATCCCCTAAACATCGGGTCTCGTGTGATTATTTTAGAACAATATCCGAGAAGCGTAAC
>JAISVT010000015.1 GCA_031271405.1 Candidatus Endomicrobium macrotermitis
GACAGGTATTAATCAGGTTTTGGAAAATTCGATTTCTTTTTTGATTGCAAACCCCGAAAAAGCTGTTTGCGATATGTTTTATGCCTCAAGCAATCTGCGTTTGCAGTCCGCAAAGGCAGTAACGGAATACCTGACGGATTTTTTGCGGATCGACGATGAAGAAATTAAAAGATTTGACGCTCGTATTATTGAAGATATTTTATCCGCAGGCGTTAAAAAGACGGAAATTAAAAATTTTTTAAAGGCGGTTCAAAATGCCGGATAAAGTATTCGATCAAATGATGTCCCGTTATGAAATTTTAACGGATGCGGATTATAATAATGCGCTTCATGAAGTGATGCAGGAAATAGCGCTGGCAGGCTTGTATCGCGGCGGTTTTTTTGAAAAAGCGGCATTTTACGGCGGAACCGCGCTTAGGATATTTTATAAAACCGACAGATTTTCCGAAGATTTGGATTTTTCTCTCATTAAATCCGATAAGAAATTTAAGTTGGAAGATTATTTTTCCGATATCGAAAATGAATTTACGGCGCTCGGCAGAAGCGTATCCATAAAGAAAAAAGAAAAACAAAAAATGTCCAATATAGAATCCGCCTTTTTAAAAAACGACACCGAAATTTACGATTTGAAATTAAACGGGCAAAATACAAAGATTAAAATAGAAGTGGATACGCAGCATCCCGGCAGCTTTGAAACGGAATACAAGGTAATGCTTTTGCCGTTTTCTTTTATGGCAAGATGTTTTTCGCTGCCGGATTTATTCGCCGGTAAAATTCACGCTTTTTTGTACAGGCAGTGGAAAACAAGAGTCAAAGGAAGAGATTGGTACGATTTTGAGTGGTATATAAGAAATAACGCTCATTTAAACTTTAATAATTTTATAAGCAGAGCGCAGCAATTTTCCGGAAACGGCTATATCCCGAAAAATCATAATGAATTAAAAACCGCGCTAAAAGGGAAAATATTGAAAACGGATATCGAAGCGGCAAAAGCAGATGTCCGTCCTTTTATTAAAAACCCTGACGATTTAAAAATCTGGTCGCAGGATTATTTTGTCCAATTGGTGCAGATGATGGAATTTTTGTAAGATAGCTCATTACACATTATATAAGGTATTATTTGCCGGCAGTTTTCTTTCCGGAAGAAAAATTGCAGTGGAAATATACTATTTCTATTAAAAGCAAGGCAAAAGCAAACTGAATTTTCTGCCAAAAGTTAAGGCAGCACCAAACGGAACACATATTTCTGAAATTATCCTTATAGTACCTTTTATTATCCCTGAATCTTGTAAAGATAAAAGCGAAAAAGCCGCTCTTACTGCAATTATTCAATATATACGCTCTTGTTTTTTTATCTTTTATCATCTGGGCGGAATTTATATAACCGACTGCCCAAAACATATTGCGGATACTTTCCGGAACATACACCGCCTCTTCCTTATCGCGCAAATAAAGCGTTTCGCAAGGCGTTCTGTCTGCCCCGCGTAACGGTATAACTTCTTTTTCAGGAACAAAAATTTTACCTTTATTGTTAATGACCGCGCATGCCGCGCCGAGGTGAGGAAACATATTGGGGATATTGGCCAGAATATTTTGTATCACTCCGCCGGTTATGTTTGACGTTTTATATATTCCGGCAGGCAAAAAAGTCAGTTCTTTAAATATTTGGGCGATATTTTGCTTATCTTTAACAAATTTGTTGACCGTTAAAACCAAATCGTAATTTTTACTCTTTATTGCCTCTTCAACAGGCGGCCACGCAGACCAGTCGAACAAATCATCGTCGCAAATTACCCAGACATACTCTTTAACGGCTGTCGCCAAAGCACGCGCTATATTGCCGTTGCCGCCGATATTTTTATTATGCCTTATGTATTTTATATTCGGGTATTTCGAGGCATACTCTTTACAAAGCGCTTCCGTACCGTCCGTAGAGGCGTTGTCCAGTATAGTAAAATCCAACGATTTCAACGGGCTTTGCGCGGAAAATGCGGACTCAAGAGTATCTTTAAGATATTTATCCCTGTTATAAGTAATTAAAAATATTCCCAAAATATCTTTCATTATACGTCCGCCCCTGATTATTCTAAATGACCTGCCGGCCCGATTAGGAATTATATCATTTAAAAAACAAAAAGCAACGTTTGCGGATGCCCAAGCTGAATTTATCGTGTACAAATGTCTATTGCCCTTATTTAAAATCAATTATAAAATCAAAATGTTTATAAATAAAAAAACGTCTCAAACGCCAAACAGCTGCAAAGTTTCGCTTTCAAACAAGACTGCCGGGATAATCTTTTTCAGACAAATGCTTTAACTGTCCGATACGGTTTATTATAACTATTTTTGGCATGCGCGGTGTCTTCAGAAGATTCTGCTAAAGTTCAAAATAATTTGTTTTATACAATCAAAATTTATTAATATAAGAGGAAAACAATTCTCCTATTCCAATCCGGAAGGCATTTATGAAAAAAGTTCTTTTAACGGGCGCTAGCGGTTTTGTCGGAAGAAACATTTTGGCATTTTTAGAAAAACACTATGAAGTAAAGGCCCCTAAAAGGCAGGAATTAAACGTCGTTGACGAACACAGCGTTGACAATTACCTTAAAGACAATAAATTCGACATTGTCGTACATTGCGCAAACATCTCCCCCCTGAACAATCCGGCAGACAGATCCGAAAATATCCTTGAATATACTCTCAGGGCTTTTTTAAACATAGCCAAATACTCCGGAGATTTCGAAAAAATAATATATACCGGTTCCGGCGCCGAATATGACAAACGCTTTGACATTAAAATGGCCAAAGAAGAAGATATCGGAAAACATATTCCGGCAGATCATTACGGATATGCAAAATATATTTTAAATACTATTGCAAGAAATTCAGAAAACATCTATAATTTGAAATTGTTCGGTTGTTACGGACCTACTGACGCGAAAACAAAATTTATCAGAGACGCCATTGACTGCTGTTTGGAAAATAAAGCCGTTTCCGTCAGGCAAAACTGTTTTTTCGAATATTTATATGTCGGCGATTTGGCAGAAATAATACATTGGTTTATAGAAAATAAACCTAAATACCATGATTACAATATGAGCACAAATACGCCTACCGATCTTGTAACGATAGCGCAAATGGTTGCGGATAAGATGGGAAACCGCAAAAAAATAGAGATTGCCAAAGAAGGTTTAAATAAAGAATACACCGCAAGCAATCAAAGGCTTGTGTCGGAACTCAAAAATTTCAGATTTACAACTTTAAGCGAAGGAATAGATAAACAGATAGCTTGGCAAGCCGATAAAGGATATTTTAAATGAGCGTTGAAGTTAAAAAAGGAATGATTCACGAATTAACGGGATTAAGAGGCCTTGCAGCTTTGTTTATTCTGATTAACCACATATTGCTGGTTACTCCTTATTTCAATCAAACTTTTATAAAGGAATATTTGCAGCATTTCGCCATTATAGGAATGAGTTTGTTTTTTATCTTAAGCGGGTTTGTGATTGACTATAACTATGCCGAAAAAATTAAGAGTGATCCTAAAAGCGGAATCTTAAAGTTTTTAGTCGCTCGTTTTGCGCGTTTGTACCCGCTGTATTTTGTTTTTATAATCGGCTTTTTTATCTTTAACTTGTTTGATTTGCCCAAAGACAGTTCTCTATATGCCGCAAACATAGTGTCTTTACCGACTTTTTTAGTGGGCATGCAAACCTGGGTGTACGGGTTTATAAACGGCAATGCGCTTATTTTTCTTCAGCATAATGCCAATATCAGTTGGTCAATTTCAAGCGAAGTGGCACTGTATTTATTGTTTATTCCGATGGTAATTTTCGTTTTTAGAAGCAATAAGATGAAATGGATTCTCGGTTTGCTTGCTTTTGCCGTTATAGGCAGGTTTATATGGTGTTATTTTTCGTTTTCTGACCCGACGTTAAGTAACTTTCTCATTTCTATCTTCGGCGATCATAGTTCGTACCCTCCTTGGCTATGGCTTGTTTATCATTCCCCTTATGGCAGAATGTTTGAGTTTTTGGCAGGCTGCGCTATTTCGCGATATTACCTTAACGCCGGCGGCAGGTGGCGGTCAAAACCTGTTTTCGTTGCCATGTTACTGCTGGCATTAACAGGTATGATTATTGTTTTTATGGGAAAAATTAATATGACTATCGCCAATCATTTGTTTTTCCCCATATTTTTGATTTTTATTGTTTTTGCGGTAACTCAAATCGGCAGTAAATTTTTAAGAAGTAAGCCGCTTTTGTTTGTCGGAGATGTAAGCTATTCCGCATATTTATTTCACATAATATTTGTACGGGTCTTTTATTTTACCGGCAGCGGCTGGGACGCGATAGTGCTCAATATTATCGCCTATATTGCCTGCACGTATCTTCTTGCAGCGTTTTCATACAAATACTTTGAAACTCCCGCAAGGAAATATATAAGGGAATATTTCTTCGGCGTAATAAAAAAGCAGGCAGTTTGACTATGAAAAAACGAGCGGCTGACATTATAATGGAAACTTTAGTTGAAAACGGAATCACCGACGCTTTTTGCGTTGTGGGCGGCGGCGCTATGTTTTTAAACAATGCGCTTGCCTTAAACAAGAACATAAAAACGATTTTCAACCATCACGAACAGGCCTGCGCTATGGCTGCCGAAGGATATGCGAAGTTTTCCGAAAAGAAACCGGCTTTGGTCTGCGTGACAAGCGGTCCCGGAGGAACAAACGCGCTTACAGGCGTTATGGGAGCTTATCAGGACAGCGCGCCGATGATTGTCATATCCGGGCAAATAAGGTATGAAACTACAGTTGCCGAAAGCGGCTTAAACTTAAGAAGACGCGGCGAGCAGGAGTTTGATATAATAAACTCCGTAAAAAATATGACCAAATACGCAAAAATGGTTATAGACCCGCTTTCAATAAAGCAGGAAGTGAAAAAAGCGATAGATATAGCAATGAACGGCCGGCGCGGACCGGTATGGCTTGATATTCCGCTTAACGTTCAAAGCGCAATGGTTGAAGAAGAAGAACTTTTGCCCGTACTTGCCAAACCTGAGATTTTAAAATGCAGCGCGCAGGATTTTGAAAAAATACTTTCCATGCTCAAAGAGGCAAAATCCCCCTGCATTCTTGCGGGAAGCGGTATACGGACAAGCGGGCAAAGAGGTAACTTTTTAAAAATTTTGGATAAATGGCAAATCCCTGCAGTGTCTGCAAGTCTTGCGGCGGATGTCCTTTACCGCGAACACGAACTTTTTTTCGGCTCTACGGGTATTGCCGGCACAAGAGCCGGAAATATTATCTTGCAAAACGCGGACGTTATTTTGGTTCTTGCATGCAGCCTGGGTTTTAAGCAAACGGGCTTTGTGCAGGAAACTTTTGCCCCGAACGCCAAAATTATAATGGTTGATACGGATGCCGACGAGCCTAAAAAGAAAGGCTTGCGCGTAAACACATTTGTCAACTGCGACATAAAAGATCTTTTTGAAAAGATAAACTCGGGATCGCAACATATTAAATCTTCCGGCGAGTGGCTTAAACACTGCAAGGGTTTAAAAGAAAAATTTGATATTTTCGAAAATGCCCTGCCTTCGGACGAAGGCAGGGTGAACGCTTACGGTTTTTGGAAAGATTATTTTTATTCGGAGCCGGAAAACAATATTACCATACTCGGAAACAACTCCGGAGTGGGCGCAAAACTTCAAAACGGAGTGTTGAAAAAAGGACAAAGAGTCATAGCAAATATTAATTGCGGCTCTATGGGCTATGACATTCCCGCGGCAATAGGCGCCGCGGCTGCCTCGGGCAAAGAGGTGATTTTAGTTACCGGCGACGGAAGTTTTATGATGAACATGCAGGAGCTTCAAACGATAGTTTACAATAAGCTGCCAGTAAAAATAGTTATTTTCTCTAACGACGGGTACCGCGGAATCGCGCAGACCTGCAAAAATTATTTTAACTCAAAAAATGTCGGCTGCACTCCCGAATCAGGCATAAGCATGCCCGACTTTTCAAAAGTTGCCGCGGCTTTCGGATTTGATTTTAACTTATGCAAAACGGATACCGACGTAAAAAATAAGATTTCATGGCTGTTTGAACAAAAGGGCTTTTGCATTATGGAAGTGCTGCAGCAGTATGATAATCCGGCTTCTCCAAGGGTCATGTCAAAACTTAATGCGGACGGCACGTCGGCTCCCGCCGCTTTACACGATATGTACCCGTTTCTTGACAGCGCAGAACTCAGCCGGTGTTTTTTTAACAAATAAAGGATTATATATGAAAAGGCAAACGGTATGTATTCAGGGATTGGGTTTTGTAGGCGCGGCTATGGCTGTTGCCGTTGCAAACGCCAAAGATTCTAAAGACGAATATTATTTTGACGTTACGGGCATTGACCTTGCAAACAAAGCCGGCATTGAAAAGGTTAGAATGTTAAATAAAGGAACTTTTCCTTTCGAGACTACCGATAAAGCTTTGCAGACAGCCGTAAAAAATACGTTAAAATCAAAAAATTTTAAAGCCGGCGTTGATCCGGAGGCATTTTCTAAAGCGGATGTAGTGCTTATAGACATAAATCTTGACGTTTACTACGACAAACAACAAGAACCGTACCTGAATTTAGATGCTTTTAAAAGAGCTCTAAAAACAATCGGCCAACATATCAAACCCGATGCGCTCGTTATAGTCGAAACCACTGTCCCGCCCGGAACATGCGAGAAAGTCGTAAAACCTGCGCTTGAGTCCGAACTTAAAAAAAGAAAACTGCCCGCGAACAAACTTAAAATAGCGCACTCTTACGAAAGGGTAATGCCGGGAGACGAGTATTATAATTCGATAATAAATTATTGGCGCGTGTATTCGGGTATAGACGAAGTTTCTTCAAAAGCCTGCCGGGATTTTTTATCTAAAATAGTAAATGTGAAAGACTATCCTTTGGTTAAACTCGGCTCCACAAACGCCTCGGAAACGGCAAAGGTTTTGGAAAACTCCTATAGGGCAACAAATATTGCCTTCATGGAAGAATGGGGACGTTTTGCCGAAGATATCGGAATTAACCTTTTTGAGGTTGTAAACGCCGTAAGAAAACGCCCGACGCATTCAAATATACGCCAGCCGGGGTTCGGCGTGGGCGGTTATTGCTTAACCAAAGATCCCTACTTTGCGAAACTTGCCACAAAAGAATTGTTCGGCCTCAACAACCACGATTTCGAGTTCTCAAGCAAAGCCGTTAAATTAAACAACAAAATGCCTTTAGTTTCTCTTAATAAACTTAAAAAAGCATTGGGCGGCATTTCAGGCAAAAAAATACTGCTTTTGGGAGTCAGTTACAAGCAAGACGTCGGAGATACTCGTTATTCCCCTTCTGAAATTTTTGCAAAAGAGGCGTTAAAACAAGGCGCGCGGCTTACTTGTTACGACCCGCTTGTAAACGTTTGGCCGGAGGCAAACGTAAAACTTCTGAATAAACTTCCTCTGAATTTAAACTTTAACGCGATAGTGCTTACCGTTGCCCACAGCGAATTTTTAAGCGCACGCTTTGCAAAAAAACTGTCAATGTCAAAAGCCGTCATATTTGATACAAATAACGTGCTCAGGGAAGAACAAATTAAAATTCTTAAAAACAATAAACTTATGTTTATAGGCAGAGGTGATTTATAATGCAAAAAGTTTTAATAACCGGCGGCGCGGGGTTTATAGGACTGCACTTGACAAGGTACCTTTTAGAAAAAGGTTTCGCGGTTGATTTGGCGGATAATTTTTCAAGAGGCGTAAACGATGATGAACTCAAAAAAACCGCAAACGATAAAAATGTAAAGCTTATTACCGTTGACCTTATGGACACAGGCGCGATTTCCGGCTTGCTTGCAAAAGATTACGATTATATTTTTCATCTTGCCGCAATTATCGGAGTGGCAAACGTTTTAAAGCAGCCTTATGAAGTTTTACGTAAGAACACCCTGCTTTTGGTAAACATGCTTGAATACGCAAAAACGATCGGCAATTTAAAAAGGTTTATGTTTGCTTCCACAAGCGAAGTTTACGCCGGCACGCTTTTGAATTTCGATATGAAAATACCGACGCCGGAAACAACGCCGCTGGCCGTTACGGACTTAAAAAGCCCGCGCACGTCTTATATGCTCTCGAAGATATACGGCGAAGCATTATGTAATGCTTCAGGACTTCCCGTAACAAATTTCAGGCCTCATAACATATACGGGCCGCGCATGGGATTAAACCACGTTGTTCCCGAACTTTTAAAAAAAGCTTGTTTTGACAAAGAAAACAAAGGTCTTGAAGTTTTCTCGCCCGATCACAAACGCACTTTCTGCTATATCGACGATGCCGTAAAAATACTTTACCTTGCCGCAACAAACGATAACTGTCTCGGGGAAACCATAAATTTAGGGAATCAGGCGCCGGAAATACCGATGAGGGAAGTAGGCAAAATTGTTTTAGCGACTGTCGGCAGCAAAGCCGCAATTATTGAAATGCAGGCTACCGAAGGTTCGCCGCCGCGCAGGTGTCCCGACATGTCAAAAACAACGTCGCTTATAGGGTTTAAAGCCGAAGTGCCTTTAAAAGACGGCATAAGCAAAACGTTTGACTGGTACAAAGAAAATATTTTTTCAAAAGAGTAATTTATGGACAAAAACACCCGAAAATATTTCATTTCGCCCGATGCCACCGTAAGGCAGGCCATTGAAAAAATTCAGGATAACGGCCGTAAAACCGCCTTCATAGTTGACGCAGACGAAAAACTTTTGGGTATTTTTACGGACGGCGATATGCGCAGGTTCGTTTTAAAAAACGGAAACCTTCAGTCCAAAGTTACGGAGGCGATGAACCCTAACCCGATAGTTTTTAAAGAAAATCAAAAAGAAGAATTGGATAAACAGCTGAAAGAGCGCGGTTTGCTCGCTTACCCCGTTGTAAACGACACGGGGCAAATAATCAAAGTTGTTTATTGGGATAACAAGGAAGATATTATCCATCCCTCGCAGGAATTGCCGGAAAATACGGCCGTAATCATTATGGCCGGCGGAGAAGGGACAAGGCTTTACCCTTATACAAAGATTCTGCCGAAACCCCTTATCCCAATAGGCGAACTCCCCATTTGTACGCGTATTATAAACAGTTTTAAAAAGTTTAATTGTAAAAATTTCAACTTAATACTTAATCATAAAAGCAATATGATTAAAGCTTATTATAATGATACGGAAAAAGATTACAGTTTAAATTATTTTACGGAAAAAGAATTTTTAGGCACGGCAGGCGGGCTGGCTCTGCTTAAAGGCACAATAAAAGACACCTGTTTTGTTTCAAACTGCGACATTCTTATTGATACCGACTATTCCTGCATTTACAAATGGCATAAGAAAGAAAAGAACTTGATTTCTATGGTTTGCGCCATAAAAGAAATGCAGATTCCATACGGCGTAATTCATTCCACGGAAGCCGGAAGCATAAAGAACATTAAAGAGAAACCTTCTTATTCGTTCCTTGTAAACACCGGAGTTTATCTTATAGAACCTCAGGTTATCGACAATTTGCGTCAGGAATTTTTACATATGCCGAACCTTGCGCAGCAATATATAAAAAAGGGCTTAAAAGTCGGGGTATTCCCCGTATCAAGCGGAGACTGGCTGGACATGGGACAGCTTGAAGAGTTGGAAAATATGTCCGAAAAACTCTCTGAAAAATTTAAAAAAGGCTAAGCGATGCAAAACAAATTTATTCCTCTTTCGGTACCTAACATAAAAGGCAACGAACTTAAATACGTAACCAATGCAATAAAAACCGAATGGGTTTCTACTGCGGGCGCCGACATTAAAACTTTCGAAGAAAATTTCGCCAAATATCTCAATGTGCCATACTCGTGCGCCGTTCAAAGCGGCACCGCGGGTCTGCATTTGTGCCTGCGTCATTTCGGCATTTCGCAAGGAGACATCGTTTTGGTGCCGTCTCTTACTTTTATTGCTACGGTAAATCCCGTCATATATCAAAATGCCGAGCCTGTCTTTTTTGACTGCGACGACAACATGTGTTTGGACCCGGTACAGGTTGAAAAATATCTTTCGGAAGAGTGCTCATTTGACGGCGAAAAGACTTTTGAAAAAAATTCTAAAAAACAGGTTAAAGCCGTTATGCCCGTACATATATTCGGCGACACATGCGATATGGACAAAATTATGCAATTAGCCGAAAAGTATAAACTTATTGTTATTGAGGACGCGACAGAATCGCTCGGAACAAAATTTATTTCGGAAAACTACAAAGGCAAGTACACGGGCACTGCCGGACATGCCGGAGTATTTTCTTTTAACGGCAACAAAATAATAACTACAGGCGGCGGCGGAATGGTTGTTTCAAATGACGAGTTCTGTATAAAGCACATCAAATACCTTTCGCAACAGGCAAAAGATGATGACGTTTATTTTATAAACAACGAAGTCGGCTACAATTACCGTATGACAAACATTCAGGCCGCATTAGGCATAGCGCAACTTGAACAACTTGACAGTTTTATTGAAATAAAAAAGAATAACCACAAGCTTTATGGCAAACTTCTTAAAAACAGCAAGGGTGTTGAATTCGTAAATTTTCACGCGGCAGATTATGCCAATTACTGGTTTTACTCCTTAAAAATCAAGTCCGGAGATATTTCCGTAAGAGACAAATTTATAAAATATATGTCTGAAAACAAAGTGCAGGTAAGGCCGCTTTGGAAACTTAACCACACACAAAAGCCCTTTTTGCATTTTAAAAAAACGGACTGTTCCAATGCCGAAAAATTTTACAAACAGATAGTAAATATACCGTGCAGTTCAAACTTATCCGAAGAAGACGTTGAAAGAGTGTGCAGTTTGATTTCAAATTTTGATTTTGGCGGGAAATAGACATGAAAAAGATTATCTTAATAGGCGCAGGCGGGCATTGTAAATCCTGTATAGACGTAATTGAACAGGAAAACAAGTACAAAATTTCAGGACTTATTGACATAAAAGAAAGAATAGGGCAAAAAGTTTTCGGTTATGAAATTACAGGGTGCGACGAACATATTAAAAAGTATATAAATGACGACACATTTTTTTTAATAGCAATAGGGCAGATAGAATCGGCGGCAAAAAGAGCCGGTATTTACGATTTATTAAAACAAAACGGAGCGCGCATGGCTATCGTAATATCCCCGCTTGCTTACGTTTCAAGGCATGCCGTAATCGGCGAAGGGACTATTATCATGCACAACGCGCTTGTAAATGCCGATGCGGCGATAGGAAAAAACTGTATAATAAACTCAAAAGCACTTATAGAGCATGACGCAGTTATAGGAGACAATTGTCATATATCCACAGGCTCCATAGTAAACGGCGCTGCCAAAATAGGACGCGGAACTTTTATAGGCAGCAATGCAACGGTCGTACATGGCGCCGATATTGCCGAAAATTCGTTTTTAAAAGCGGGGAGCATATCTAAATGAGCAAAAATAAAGTTATGATAATAGCCGAAGCAGGCATAAATCATAATGGCTCGCTTGAGACAGCTTTTAAAATGATAGATGCCGCCGTAAAAGCGGATGCGGACGCGGTTAAGTTTCAAACTTTTAACACTTCGGAACTCGTTTCTGCAAATGCGCCGAAAGCTGCTTATCAAAAAAAGCATACCGGCGCTGAAGAATCCCAGATGGATATGCTAAAAAAACTTGAACTCACAGAAAAAGACCATATCGCGCTTATACAATATTGCAGAAAAAAGGGTATAGAATTTCTTTCGACGCCGTTTGATATCCCAAGCGTTTATTTATTGCATAAACTCGGGCTGAAAACTTTTAAAATACCTTCGGGAGAAATAACGAATTTGCCGTATTTGCGCATTATAAACAAATTAAAAAAACGCGTTATCCTATCTACGGGAATGAGTACTTTAAAAGAAATATCGGCCGCTTTAAGAGCGCTTAAAAATTGCAAAGTTTCACTTTTGCACGCGAATACCGAGTATCCTACTCCGATTGAGCACGCAAATGTTGCAGCTGTAAAAACTTTATCTGAAAAATTTAAACTTCCTTCAGGCTACTCTGATCACACTTTAGGCATTACATCCGCCGTATGCGCCGTGGCTCTGGGAGCTGTCATCATTGAAAAACATTTTACTTTAGATAAAAACTTGCCGGGTCCCGATCAGAAAGTATCCCTTGATACCGAGGAACTATGTGCCATGGTAAAAGCGATACGCGAAGCGGAATTGTGCCTCGGAAACGGTTATAAAAAACCGTCGCCAAGCGAAATAAAAAATATAGCAATAGCCCGTAAAAGCATAGCAGCTAAAACGGATATAAAAAGAGGCGATATTTTTACTAACCGTAACCTGACCGCAAAACGCCCCGCAAAAGGCAAATCTCCCATGCTATGGGACAAAATTATAGGCACACGCGCAAAAAAGGATTATAAGGAAGACGATTTTATATGAAAAAAAGAACAATAGCCGTTTTGACAACATCACGCGCAGACTACGGCATAATGTCGGAATTAATTAAAAAACTGCAAAGTGATAAGTCTTTGGATATTAAAGTGATAGTTTCGGGATCACACCTTTCAAAACGTCACGGAAGTTCAGTCAAAGAAATTATAAAAGACGGCATAAAAATTTATAAGCGGGTTGACATAGGCATCTCAAGCGACACTCCGAAAGATATAGGCAAGGTTATGGGACGCGCAACGGAGCTTTTTACAAAAACGATTGAGCAGGCAAAACCCGATATCATTCTTTTGCTCGGGGACAGATATGAAGTTCTGTCCGGCGCGATAGCCGCTTTGCTTTTAAGGATACCGATAGCGCACCTTCACGGCGGAGAAGCGACATTCGGAGCTATTGACGAGGCTATGCGGCACGCAATAACAAAAATGTCCCACATTCATTTTGCCTCATGCGAAAAATACAAAAAAAGGATAATCCAACTCGGAGAAAACCCCAAACAGGTTTTTAACACGGGATCGCTCGGCGTTGAAAATGCCGAAAACATTAAAACTCTTTCAAAACGGGAACTGGAAAAAAGTCTAAACATTAAATTCAATAAAAAAAATCTGATGGTTACATTTCACCCCGTTACTCTGGAAGGCGATGAAAAAAAACAAGTTATTGAGCTTCTGAATGCTTTGTCTAAGTTAAAAGAGACCTCTGTTTTCTTTACTATGCCGAATGCAGACGGCGGAAATAAAGCAATAGCTTTGGAAATAGAAAATTTCGTTAAACGTAATAACAATGCTTACGCGTTCGGGTCTTTAGGCAAGCTGAAATACTTTTCAATGTTGAAAAATGTTGACGGCGTTATCGGAAACTCCTCAAGCGGGATAATAGAGGCGCCCAGCTTTAAAATTCCTACGGTAAACATAGGAAGCAGACAGGCCGGCAGATTGCAGGCAAAAAGCATTATAAACGCTTTGCCGATTGAGAAAAATATAAGCAAAGCCATACAAAAAATTTACGACCCTGAATTTACGGCCTTAATTAAACGGTCAAAAAACCCGTACTCAAAACAAAATACGGCAAAAACCGTGATAAAAATTTTAAAAACGTATCCGCTTGACAATATTATTATAAAGAAGTTTTTCGATCTAAAATGAATAAACTGATAAAAATTTTAAACAATAAACGCGTATACTTTGCAATACTGGCTGTTCTATTGGGTATTTTCTTTGCAAGGCTTATTCACTTAGACAGTGATTTGCCTTCGTTTGGCGTGGCGCTGTATGCTCCCGTAGATGAAGGAACTTATTCGATAATGGCGTTAAACAAATATATTTACGGCGAAGTTAACGTTAAAAACCAAGAATTAAACTCTTTTACATACCCTACGCACAGAATCAATGTGCTTGGAAATGCGCTTTCTTACCTGTCTCTCAACATATTCGGAAGAAATTATGCCGGATTAAGAATGCCTTCGGTTGTCTGGGCATTTTTAACGCTGCTTTTGGCATTATTTATACTTAATAAGCTTTTGCAGGGATATGCATACAAAAGACCGGTAATACTCTTATCGGCTGTAATTTTTACCACAAGCTTTGCTTATTTAATGGTTTCAAGGGTTGTTGAGCCGTCGGTAGTAAGAATGTTTTGCGCCGTATTGCTGTTTGCTTTATATGTTTCCGGAATAAAGCCTTTTTTGAAATTTTTCCTGATGGGCGCACTTTTATCCGTTTCTCTTTATTTTGTTTACGTTACCAATATATTTTTTCTTTTGCCGTGCGCCTTAATGCTTTTCGTTGATTTGTACGAAACAAAAAGGGTTTTGAATTCCCTTATGTTTATTTTAGGAGCGGTTTCGGTTGCAGTTTTGGGCGAACACTATTATAAAACCGTTTGGGGTTTATCCTATTTGCAAAATGCTATTGACTCCGTATCGGCATTCGCTTCAACAGCGGGATACGAATCGACTACAAAAATAGGACACCTTTACAAAAATTTCAGATACTTTTTTTCAAATAACGGCTTTATGTTTAATATGCCGCTGTTTTTTATGTCGCTATATTTGCTGCCGCCTTTAGTTTTCGGCATTTTTAAAAAGAGGGACATAAACGCACTTGTTCTGTCGGCATTTATAATAGGACTTTTGTTTCAGACAATTTATTCGCAGGACTACATACTGCGCAAAGGGATAATAATATTTCCGCATTTCCTTATCTTAACAATGCTGTCTTTAAAGTATTTCAACTCTTTTTTAGAAAGTATGTGGGGAAGCGAACTAAACAATGCGGGGATTTCATTTGAATTTAACCGGAAAATCTTTAGGATTTCAAAAGAAAACCTTAAAATTCCTTTTGCCCGCGCATATTTTGCATTTTTTGCGTTTACAGGACTTGTCGCGCTTATATTTTGTTCGAACAGGCTGTTTTTTACAAGTTCTAACGCTAGGATTGATTTTTCTATTTATGACAAACTTGGCTACATTGTATTTCAGGCAGCACCCGTCATATGTACAATCGCTTACGGATATTTTAAAGTTTTTAATAACAAAATATCGCCTGCAAGTTTCAAGAAATTTTTATTTGAGTGTATGATACTTATTTTCGCCTGCGGGTTTTTATTTAACGTTTTACTGTCTTTTGAGTATATTTTCTTTAAGCCTTCATTTAAAAATAAAGAGAGTATGATAAAACTCGGAAAATATGTCGGTAATGATTACGTTTTAGGCGAATGGGCGTACGCGCATGCGCTATATAACGATATTATGCCTGTTGAAAACACTTATGAAAAGCTTACTCAGTACCTTATAGAAAAACCCGGCGCGAAAATTTTACTCTACAGCAATTACAGCATAGACCCCGTACTTATAGAGACGCTTCTATCAAAACACTTTGTTTTCAAAGAAGAATATAAAATAGACAAATCATATACAACATACGGAGAGATGCGCCCGTTTGCGCTTTACTCGGTAATCCGATTTAAGGAATATTATTATAAACTGTTTCCGCGCAAAGACAGGCTGTATTATCCGTGCAGATCCATAAACAATACCTCACTCTTTATGGATATTGCTCTCTAGGTAATATGTATTGTATAATTGTTGGTATTGACGTTATATTTTACCGGTATAAATGAAAAAAATAAGTTTTATAATCGCTTGTTATAATGAAGAAGACAACATACCCCTTATTTACTCTGCTATTTCAAAAATAATGGCAGATATGCCGCAGTATAACTACAATTTCACTTTTGCAGATAATGCATCCACAGACAGAAGCAGGGAAGTTTTAAGGAATTTAGCCGCCAAAGACAAACGCGTCCGCGTAATCCTAAACAACAGGAATTTCGGTCCGGCAAGAAGCGGCTTTAACGGTTTTATCTCAACCGACGGCGACGCAACGATAAACCTTGCCTGTGACATGCAAAACCCTCCGGAACTTATCCCGGTTTTTTTAAAGCATTGGGAAGCGGGAAGCAAAGTTGTTTGGGCCCAGAAAACAAACAGTGAAGAATCATTTTTAATGAAACAAATCAGAAATCTTTACTATAAAATTATTAAACTTTTAAGCGATGTAAACCACTACGAAAACGCTATCGGCTGGGGGCTTTATGACAAAAGCATAGTGGACGAAGTAAGGAGTTTAAAAGACCCTGAGCCTGACATCCGCGATATAGTATCGGACTTCGGTTACGAAGTGACGCTTGTGCCATATGTTCACCCGGCAAGGCGCAAAGGTAAGTCTTCCTATAATTTTTTCAGGTATTTTGACGCAGCCCTTTCATCTCTTGTCCATACAAGCAAAGTTCCTTTAAAATTGTGTATTTTTCTTGGTTTAGGCATGTCTTTTTTAAGCGGCCTTGTCAGTTTGTTTTATCTTGTTTATAAGCTGATGTATTGGAACAGCTTTCAGCTGGGGCTTGCGCCGCTGGTTTGCGGCATATTTTTTATATTTTCCGTTCAAATTTTCTTTTTGGGCATTTTGGGCGAATATGTGCTGTCTATTTTGGGGCGCGTAAGTTTCAATAAATACGTTATAGAAAAAGAAAGGATTAACTTTGAGGATTAAGAGTTTACTTGAAACAAACCGAAAAGAAGTAATCCTTTATCTTATCACGGGCGTATGGAATACGGTTTTCGGTTACGGAGTATATGCTTTTTTTGTTTGGCTTTTGACCGGAAAATTGCCTGCGGCATATATGTTTGCAAGCGTGATAAGCACTTTTTTTTCGGTAACTAACAGTTATTTGTCATATAAGGTTTTTGTATTTAAAACCAAAGGGAATTATATAAAGGAATATATTAAATGCTGGGCTGTTTACGGTTCTGCGGGTATCGTGAATCTGGCTCTTCTTCCTGTCGCGGTATTTTGCTTTAATACGGTTCTTCCCGATAAATATTTAAACCTTTCTCCTTATCTTGCCGGGCTTGCGCTGTTATTCGTTACTACCGTTTTCAGCTTTTTGGGGCATAAAAACGTTACTTTTAAAAAAGGCTCAAAAAACCTCTAATTTTTTCTTTTGTACACCGTAATAAGTTCCGAAGACTCTGCCGGCTCATAATCGCCTATCATGTAATCGAACACTTCTTTCACGCTTTCCAGCCTTAAAACTCTCCACAGCGATTCGTTATATGTATAAACGTTCATATATTGAGGCGAAATAATATCCTGCCCGTACCGGCGTTTCATATCTTTATCGGCAAATAAGTACTGAGGTTTTAATAAATCGAACCTTTCTTTGATTTTATCGATTTCATCGCGCGTAACAAGCGCGTTTGCAATATCGTTATTATACAGATTGTTGTATTTGTCGGTTATCAGAAGCAAAAGCAAATCGTACATTGAAATCATGGAAACCGAATTTTCATTTTGAGAATATTTTTCGATAAGCGCTTTTGAGCCGGCAAAAAAATCCGGATTCATTGTGGATATAAAATCCGTATTAGGCAAATCCCACTTGTAAGTAACGTGGTTTTTGAATACAGTATCGAACTTCCTTTTGGATTTTACAAAATCCCTGCCGTCGGATAAAAATATGCACAAAAACACCGCAGCAACAAGCGTAAAAATGAAATTTTTGCTTTTCGCGGAAATATTTTCGGAAATCATGCTTAAAAAAGCGGAAACGGTAAACGCCGCTATCACAAAAAGCGGCATAAAATGGTCTTTTTGCGGACAAGTTATATAGTAAAACAGCGCGCCCTGCAAATAAAACAAAAAGAACAGCGCGGTATATCTTTTTTCCGGAACGGCTTTACGGAAATATGCCGATAAAACGTATGCGGCAAATATTACGGACATTATCGCCAAAACTACCGAAGGGCTTACCGGAAAGCCCGCCATGCCGTATAAAAAATATTTTTGCGAAGCCTGCGCGCCCACATTGGAAAATACATATACCGGAACGGCAAGCGCGGGTATCAATGCCGAAACAACGATATCGGTTTTGTTCTTTTCTAACAAGTATTTAATACCAAGGGTCAAAAACAATCCGCCCGATATAAAAATTCCGAAATGCGGATTTATCCCTATGGACAGCATAGCGAAAAATAACGCAATGAAAATATATTTTTTTTCATTGCCCTTAACATACATATATAAGAAAAACGCAACAAATATATCGAAAAAATGCCTCATCGGGTTATAGCCTACGGCAAGAACTATGTAAAAATAGCTTGTCCCCAGGCACGAAATTACAGCGGCAGCGGTATTGATAAATACGTATTTTATGTCTGCGAACATTTTACGCGATATAAAAAAAGCGGCCAGAACGTAAAAAACGTAAAAAGAAAACGCGATCCTCATCATGGAGCCCAGGCTGAAGCTGCCCGATACCTGCATTATTTTGCCTATAAAGTAAGTGTTTAAAAAACCGTACATAAAATTTATTTCCCGTACGGGCTTATTCAGCTTAAACATTTCGTAACAGGGATTAAAAACAAGCGTATTGTGATGCAGCACCCCCCTGTTAATTACCTGCCACTCCGTTTCAAGGGCGTTTACTTTTTTAAAGAACCTTTGCCGCGAGTCAAGCTGCTTCTTCTCCCGGTTCATTTTCTCATACAGCTTTAAAAGACTTTCTTTTTCTTCGTTATTTACCGCGATTTGCATCAATATCCCTAAATCGCTTTCCGGAAAAACTCCGGTTACGGCAAGCCTTTCGCCTGCCATAAAATAAACGGGCAGCACAGAAGCGTCCGTCAGATTGTTGATTTTTTGTATGTCTTTTTCCGTTATTGCTTTAAGGCTGACAAAAGTTTTAACGGCATCGGTATCGGAAAGATAAACGCTGTTGCCGGAATAAATGTCCTCATCTTTTCTAAAGTCAAATCTTTTATGGTATCCCCATAGGCCGATTTCGTTTATGTATCCGAAATTATCAACTATAGAGCCGTCTTTGAGCTTTGTTTGTTCGGGAATGTTCAGGTATTCGTTTATTATTTTAGGCGGAGAAAACACAAGAGGCGCAAATATAAAAAGAAAAAATACGGAAAAAATAAGCAAAGCGTAAAAAGATACTTTATCCGTTATTTTCGTAGGAATCGCCGAAATTTTTTCATATATGAATCCGTAGTTTATAAAAGGCGTAAACAGCAAAACCAGCCATACGGCCGATTTCGTGAAAGCATTAAAATCTATCAAAAGGGCAAAATTTGCGGCCGCAAAGAACAAGAAGAAATAAAATTTGAATTTCGCGTCTTTGCTTTTAAACAAATCCGAATATTTTTTGTTGAAACCGTAAAAATAAAAAAATACGCCGGCAAAAACCAAAGTTACCGGCAGCAGCGCCAAATATACCGAAAAATACCTCATTTTTTCCGGAAAATACCATGCGTATGCACCGGGCAGGGGGTCTATAAGTTCCGTAACCGGAACATACGAAACGCAAAACTGCAACACTGCGTTTAATAATCCGAAAAAAGCCAAGGCAAAAAAAAGAACGACGGCTTTTTTTTCGTTAAAGAATTCAACGGCTGCAGGCATTGTTTTATTCTCCGTAACAAATTATTAACAAACGCGCGCCGGAAAAATCTGTCATCCGCAGGGGCTATAAATAGCGTCTTTTCTACAGACTCTGCGATGGACGATTGTCTCCGCAGAGTGACAAACGGCTGTCAGTTTATTTTAAAATATTTTCTTCAAACTCTTTTCTGTCCAAAAAAGGGTACATATCTTCAAGAGGCGGCGAAACGATTGTCCCGTCTTTAAGTTTTTTTGAAGACAGCTTCGGAGAAAACGCATAGTCTTTTTCAACTTCGACCGCGCATATCACGGGACATTTTGAAGCGATAACTTTTTTTACGGTTTCGCTTATCTTTTCAGGTTCGGACAACCGCACGGATTTGATTTCGAACGCTTTGGCGATTTTATCAAAATCCGGCAAAGAAACGCCGCTTTCGGGCCCGCAGGCTGTAAACCGGCCTTTAAAAAAGTTTTTCTGCGTCTGTTTAATGGACGAATAGCCGCCGTTAGATATTACAAAAACTTTTACCGGCAGATTATGGTGTTTTATTGTTTGGAGTTCCTGAAGGTTCATCATAATGCTTCCGTCTCCGGCTATGCAGACCACATTGCGTTTTCCGTTTACGGCCAGGATTGCTCCTATGCCTGCGGGCAAATCGTATCCCATAGACGCGTTTCCCGAATTGGTTATAAAGCGCTGTCCTTTTTTTATTTCCGCCGTTTGAAACGCGCATACCGTAGCAGTCGCGTTCGCCATTACGCAAATATCGTTTTCTTTAAGATGCCCGGTCAGTTTTCTTATAAAATAATACGGGTTTATGACATTATTTTTATTTTTGTATTCTTCGGCTTTTTCAAAAGAATATTTTTGTTTCAGGTTTTGACAGAATTCGAGCCAGCCGGATCCGCTTTTTGAAACGCCGGATTGCTTCGTCAAGACTTCGTCTTTCCTCGCAATGACAGCCTTTAAAAGTTCGGGAAGAAAATCCGCTAGATCGGCATTTACTTTTAAGTCCGCTTTTACGGTTTTTTTGCCGAGTTCAGCTTTATCTATATCGACCGCTATTTTATATGCGTTTTTTGCGAAACTTTTCCAGTTGTAGCTTGTTTGCCTTATGTTATTTCTTGTTCCGAGAAACAATACCGTATCCGCGTTTTGAAGCGCGAAATTTCCGGCTCTCTGCCCTATCGAGCCTATGCGGCCTATGAAGTTTTTATTGTCCGATTCGATAATGTCAAACCCGTTTAAAGTCGTTACAACGGGAATATTCGTTCTTGAAACAAGATTTTTGAAGTTTTGTATTTGGCCTGACAGCCTTATGCCGTGTCCCGCTACTATCAACGGGCGGCGGGACGCAAGGAGTTTGGAAATTGTTTTTCCGGCCGCCGCGGCGCTGCCGCCTTTTGCGGAGAAACCTTTTTCCGCAGAAAAAGATTTCAGTTTTTTCTCATCTACCATAGCCGCCTGAACGTCTGCGGGTATGTCCAGCCACACGGGGCCTTTTCTTCCGTTTTGAGCAAGCCATACGGCTTTATCCAAATGATATTTGACCGTGTCCGGGGAAGTTACCATTACGGCATATTTTACAAGCGGTTTTACCACGGAAATTATGTCGGCTTCCTGATCTCCAAGCTGTCTCAAAGGCAAATCCGGGCAAGACGCGGCCGTCGTTTCAAATTTCACCTGTCCGGAAATATAAAGCACGGGAACTGAATCAGTCCACTGTCCGAAAACCCCGTTTAAACAGTTAAGCCCGCCGGGACCGGTTGTAACGTTTACTAAGGCAAGTTTTTGGTTTACTCTTGCGTAACCCTCGGCGGCCATGGAGCAGGCCTGCTCGTGGTGATTTGCAGTATAAGGAATATATCTTCCAAGGCTGTCGTTTAAGTGCATGGCTCCGCCGCCGGATACCATGAAAAAATGATTTACCTTATGATATTCTTTCAGCCTTTTGGCAATATAATCGGATAACTTTATCATTTTAATTTAAATGCGCGATCATTGTTTATTAATACTTCCCGCCGGCAATGCCGGCGGCTTGCACTGCCGCTTCCTGACTGTCATTCCCGAATGTTTTTATCGGGGACGGCAAACAACCGGATCTTAACTGCGCGTTAAAGCCCTCTTTCGCAAATTTTCTTTCTAAGGCTTTCATTATAAGCATAGGGAGAATCGATATCGTCAATTTTTATGGGAGCGTCTTTTTTTACCGGTTTAAGCAGCACTTCTCCGTTCATAAGTTCGCGGCATGAAATTTGCCCTTTCTGCAGAGGTATCGCCAAATAAACATCTTCGTCGGTAAGGACATCGCCTTTTTTAAGATTATGTCTTGCGTAAACGCCGCGTACCAGATCGTTCAGATATTCGATCTCTCTTTTTGGAGGGATTCTTTTTAATTCCCCTGAACTTCCGCACAGCTCTTTGGCCTTTTGATAAGCTTTCATCCATCTGTCTATATCGGAAGGAGCCGAGCAATAAGGAGACATCTCTTTATCGTCGTCATATTCGATATCGACATGCCTTTCAAACGTTCTTGCGCCTTTCGCGTATGCGATAAGCATGGCGGATTCTATGTCTTCGTTGCGTTCGTGCGTGGAAAAACCTATGATGTGTCCCGGATAACGGTTTTTTAAAAAATCTATCTGGTTTAATTCCAGTTCGTATTTTTCGGAAGGGTAGAGCGAAACGCAATGGTTTATGGCAAGCGGGATATTTCTGTTGTCAAAAAATTTGACTATGTCGTCTATATCTTTAAGAGACGACCCTCCTGTCGAAAAAATCGCGGGTTTTCTTGTTTTTGCGATCTTTTCAATCAATACCCAGTCGTTGATGTCCGAAGAAGCTATTTTTATTATATCGATTCCCAGATTTACGCACACGTCTACCGACACTTCGTCAAACGGCGTGGAAATAGTAATCGCCCCGGATTTTTTTATCGCTTCGGTCAAAACGGTATAGTCGTCGTAACTCATTTTTGTCTGAAGGGTTTTGTTGATATACCTTATGTCGTCCCTGCCTTTAAAATCTTCATGGACAAACGTGTCCACATCCCTAAACTGCAGTTTTATTGCGGTACGAACGTTATTGAATCTTATTATTCTCGAAAAATCAGTTATTATTTTTTTCCCTCTTTCTATGTTTCCCCAATGGTTGTTGGCAAGTTCCAAAACGAATAAATCTTCAAAGATCGTATTTTTCATTTTTTATCCTTTCAAACCCGTTCCCGTAATTTCCGAAATGGCCGTATAGATCCCTATGACATCATCGCATTTTTTATCGGCATTTTCAAATTCGCAAGCGCCGCCGTAACCGTATAAAACCGTGCGTATCATTTTATCCGGCGGCAGGCCTGTTTCGATATGCGTTCCGGACGCGATACGGCAACCGTTTTCGGCAATCGCTCTTACGATATCGTAAGCGGAATCCGTTAAAGTGCCGTCCAAATCGAACAGGATATTTTTTATTTTGCTTTTCTTTTCAAGCTTTATTACGGAAGAAATCATTTTACGGAAAGATTGTCAAAAAACTCTTTAAATTTGGAAACTGCGTATTCAAGATGTTTTTCGCTCAGGCCGGGCCATACGCCTATCCAGAAAGTCGAATTCAGCACGGTGTCGGTATTGGGAAGCATATTATAATCCTGCTCGGTCAAAGAGTTCGATTTCAAGAGAGCCGAATTCCTTATTCTCATTTCTATTTCATTATCCGTAAATACGGGCTGCCTTAACAAATTGCCGGCAAAAAGCTGCCTTGTGCCTATATTATTTTCTTCCAAAAATTTTACAAGCTCCATTTTTTTGAATTTATCGTTAGGCTTGACCGTAATCGTAAACCCGAACCACGAAGGCTGAGCATTGTCAGGAGTTTCGGGAAGTATCAAATAGTCTTTAAATTTTTCAAGTTCCCTGTAAAGATATTTAAAATTTTCATTTCTTTTTTCCATAAAACCGTTTAAACGTTTAAGCTGCGCCGAACCGCAAGCCGCCTGCCAGTCGGTTATTTTAAGGTTATACCCCAAATGCGAATAAACGTATTTATGGTCGTAACCGAGCGGCATATTTCCGAACTGCATCGTAAATCTTTTCCTGCACGTATCGTCTTTTCCGGGCGCGCACCAGCAGTCCCTTCCCCAGTCGCGAAACGACATTATTATTTTATACAACCGGGAGTCGTTTGTAACGACCGCTCCGCCTTCGCCCATTGTTATGTGATGAGCCGGATAAAAACTGAACGTCCCTATATGTCCGGCCGTACCGGTAAATTTTCCGTTAAATTTCGAGCCGAGCGCGTCGCACGAATCTTCTATAAGCCACAAACCGCGCTTATCGCATATTTGTTTTAATTTGTCCAAATCGAAAACGCTGCCCAAAGTGTGCGCCACAAAAACGGCTTTTGTTTTGGGCGTCAGCGCTTCTTCCACCTGATTTAAGGCTATATTGTAATTGCCTATTTCAACGTCAACAAATACCGGCACAAGCCCGTTTTGGATAATCGGCGTAACGGTTGTAGGAAAACCCGCGGCAACGGTAATGACTTCATCGCCTTTTTTGAGCCGTTTGTCTCCCAGCTTGTGGGAAGTCAGCGCCGCAACGGCAAGTAAATTTGCAGATGAACCGGAATTGGCTGTAAGCGCGTGTTTTACGCCCAGATAAGAAGCAAATTCTTTTTCAAACTCATCGTTAAACCTGCCCGCCGTAAGCCACATATCGAGCGAAGCGTCTATCATATTTTTAAGCTCTTCGCCGCCCAGCAATTTGCCCGAAACGGCAATATATTTGCCGGATTTTACGTCCGGTTTTGCAATACAATAATATATGCCCGCCAAAAACTTTATACACGCTTTTAAAAAATTTGAAATTATTTTTTTCATAATATGTTCTCTATAAAAGCCCCGTATGATCCGATTGTTGTCTCCGGGGGAGATTTAAAAACAGCCCGGATCCCGTGTCAGGCACGGGATGACAGCATTGTGTTTATGCAGAACCTATTAATTTATCGACACTGCGGCTCCGCACAGCGGGGCGCATAATTTTTCAAGATCCGGTTCCGAAACTTATCTGCTCCGCATATTCGTTTATTTGCTTATTTGAAAATTTCAGCATATCTTCGCCGTCATTATACGCTTTATACCACTTCATCGTTTCGTCTATGGCTTTTGTTACCGTATATATGGGCTCCCAGTTTAATTCTTTATCGGCTTTTTCTATACACAGCTGTAATAATCCGGCTTCGTGCGGGTGTTCCCCTTTATCTATCGAATAACTGCCTTTTTTCAAAATTTTTATTGCTTCTTTTACAACGTTTTCCACCGTAATAACCGAACTTTCGTAAGGCCCGAAATTATAGGCCGACGCATACTTTGCGGCCGAATTTCTGTCTTTTGACAAAAGTTTAACGCCTAAAAGCAAATATCCCGACAAAGGCTCTAAAACAAACTGCCACGGGCGCACGGCGTCCGGGTTTCTCAAAACTATTTTCTCGCCCGAATAAATCGCTTTAATAAAATCCGGGATAAGCCTGTCTAAAGAATAATCCCCGCCGCCGATAACGTTGCCGGCCCTTGCCGAAGCCAAAGCCGTATTGTGTTTTACGCCGATATGAGCAGGATTAAAAAACGAACTCCTGAAAGAAGACGTTACAAGCTCGGAACACGCTTTCGAGTTGCTGTACGGATCGTAGCCGCCCATAGGGTCGGTTTCTTTATAAGCGTAATTTTCTTCTTTGTTGTGGTAGCATTTGTCGGTAGTAACGTTTACTATGGCTTCTACGCCGCCCGACATTCTTGCCGCTTCCAAAACATTTACTACGCCCATAACGTTAGTTTGATATGTTTCCAGCGGAGTTTTATATGAAACTCTGACCAAAGGCTGGGCTGCAAGATGAAAAATAATATCCGGCTTAAAAGAACCTACCGACTTTTTTAAATTTTCAAAATCGCGTACATCGCCTAATATATGCTTTTTTACCTTTTTATCCAAACCCAAAATATTAAATAACGCCGGCTCGGTATCGGGCGCGAGCGAATATCCGCAGACTTCAGCCCCTAAATTTGTAAGCCAAAGCGCAAGCCACGAGCCTTTAAAACCCGTATGTCCCGTTAAAAAAACTTTTTTGCCCTTATAAATATCAAAATCCACGGTTATTCCCACACTTTCCAGGGCGCTTTATCGTTTTCCCACAAATAATTAAGTTCGTTTTTTTCGCGCAAAGTATCCATAGGTTTCCAAAAGCCGTTATGTTTATAAGCGTTAAGCTGCAAATCTTTTGCGATACTTTCAAGCGGTCCGCGTTCAAAAATAACGCCGTTCCCTTCGCCCGGGATATAATTTAAAACTTCGGGTTCGCAGACAAAAAACCCGCCGTTGATCCGGCTTTCCCCGCCTTTGGGCTTTTCCATAAACGACGTTATAATGCCGTCCTCTTTTATGGTTAAAGCGCCGAATCTGCCTGAAAGCTGAACGGCCGTTATTGTCGCGAGTTTTTTTGATTTTTCGTGAGACTCTATAAGCCGCTTTATGTCTACATCCGCGACGCCGTCGCCGTAAGTCAGTAAAAAGCGTTCTTTTCCTATATAGCTTTCCGCTTTTTTGATTCTGCTTCCGGTCATTGTGTCAAGCCCTGTGTAAAGCATTGTAACTTTCCACGGCTCATGGCGCGTTTTATGTATTTCAACGCTGTTGTTTTGCATATCTACGGTAATGTCGGAATAACGGTTGTAATAATTTATGAAATAGTCTTTAATAACGTGGGATTTGTATCCGGTAAGGATTACAAAATCGTTAAATCCGTAATGCGAATATATTTTCATTATATGCCACAAAATCGGTTTGCCGCCGATTTCAATCATCGGTTTAGGCAATAAAGTCGTTTCTTCGCTGAGCCTTGTGCCGAGCCCTCCGGCAAGTATTAAAACTTTCATAATTTTAACTTCCCGTATTTTTTATTTTCCGCAAATAAAAAAATGCCGGCGTGATGTTTTTTACGCCGGCATTTATTATATTAATGACAATGCAAACAAGAAATTCTTATTTTTGTTATCATTTTAAACATTCCCTATTTTTGCTGCTTCCAACGCTTTAATCCGGGAATAAACCTTGAAAAGAGCCACGCTTTAAAGCCCGACATTCCCATCTCTTTCATTTTGTTTTTGCAGAATTCCTGCATTTCTTTTGCAGTACAGTCTGCGGTAAACTTGCCGTTTTCGTAACAATAAGAACAGTACATCCCGCTTTTTGACCCGTCGGCATTTGTGCCCGACCCTTTAGGATCCTGCGCCATAGGCATTCCGCAGCTTTGACAAAATTTTTCCATCGTGTACCCCTATAAGAGTAAAGATTGAAAAGCGGAGAGAATATGTTTTTGCCTTACAAAAACTTATAACCTGTTTCGGCTTTGGCGAAACTCTATATCTTCACTCTTCACATTACGCTCTTAACCCTGCCGTTAAATTACCAGCGGTAGTGGGCGAATGCTTTATTGGCTTCCGCCATTTTGTGCGTATCTTCTCTTTTCTTCATAGCGGCGCCTTCTTTTTTGCTGCCGTCTATTATTTCCTGAGCAAGCTTTTCGCACATAGGTCTGCCGGTTTTGCTTCTGGATATTTCTATAAGCCAGTTAAACGCAAGAGTAGTGGAACGCACCATCGGCACTTCCATAGGAACCTGATACGTCGCTCCGCCGACTCTGCGGGGCCTTACTTCGAGAAGCGGCCTGATATTTTCTATTGCCCTGTTAAAAACAGCTACCGGATCTTCGCCGGTTTTTTCTTTTATTATGTCGAAAGCATCATAAAATATCGCTTCGGCGGTGCTTTTTTTACCTTCAAAATTTAATTTGCTGATAAATCTGGCTATCAGCACGGAACCGAACTTCGAATCAGGATCTGGCAATCCTCTTTTTTCTCTTGGTTTCAACGCTTTGCGTGGCATATTTTCCTCTTTAAAGACAGAGTGGAGAGTGAAGAGTGGAAAGCGGAAACACAAAAAGACATCTTAAATCCGCTTCCAAACCTGCTCTGCACATCATGTTTTATATTTTACATTTTAATCAAAATTCAGAGAGAGTTTTTATCTTCACTTTTCACTCTGAGTAATAACGCTTCGCGTTATTTCGCGGCGGCTTTGCCTCTCTTGGCGCCGTATTTGCTTCTGCCCTGCTTTCTTCCGTCAACGCCCGTAGTATCCAAAGTCCCTCTTATTATGTGATAACGAACGCCAGGCAAATCTTTCACGCGTCCGCCTCTTATGAGAACGAGCGAATGCTCCTGAAGATTGTGGCCGACGCCCGGAATATACGATGAAACTTCATATCCCGACGTAAGCCTTACTCTTGCGACTTTCCTTAAAGCCGAATTAGGCTTTTTGGGGGTCGTGGTATAGACTCTGGTGCACACGCCTCTTCTCTGCGGGCAGTCTTTAAGCGCAGGCGCTTTTGTTTTTTTGATTGTGTCTTTTCTTCCGTCTGCAATCAACTGATTAATCGTTGGCATTTTTCTTTCCTTTTATTTTCCGCACCGCAGCAGCGGTGCGGATTACTGATTTTGTTACTTGTTTTATTTACAAACGGCAGCCCCGGATTGCTTTCCCCGGCAAAGACGCTTGGGGACAGGCTCCTTGGCAATGACGGCAAAATTTGCCGTTATTTACCGGCTGCCTTTCTAGGCTTCATTAGGCTTAAGTCCGGTTCCCGCAGGGATAAGATGCCCTATGGAAACGTTTTCTTTTAAGCCTCTGAGCGGGTCAATCTGTCCGGAAACCGCGGCTTCCGTCAAAATTCTTGTGGTTTCCTGAAACGACGCCGCCGAAATAAACGAATCCGACGACAATGACGCTTTCGTTATACCCAGAAGAATCGGATGAGCGACCGGCGCTTTGCCGTTTCTGCTCTTAACGGATTTTCTGTCGCTTTCGTATTTGTATCTCGAAACGATTTCTCCGTTAAGGTATTTGCTGTCTCCCGAATCCGTTATTCTGACATTAGACAGCATCTGCCTTACTATTATTTCAATGTGCTTATCGTTGATCGTAACGCCCTGCAGCCTGTAAACCTGCTGTATTTCGTTTACGAGATATTCCTGAACTTCTTTGTAGCCTTTGACTTTAAGAATATCGTGAGGATTTACCTCGCCGTCGGAAAGGGCTTCCCCTTCCTTTACCCTGTCGCCTTCATAAACTATCAAATGTCTTCCGGCGGGAACAAGATAATCTTTTTTCATCTTGGTTTCGGGATTTTCTACTTCCAATTTAATGCTTCCCTTTGCAGTAGGTCCCCCGAGATGGACTATCCCGTCGATTTCCGAAACGACAGCGGCGTTTCTCGGCCTTCTGCCTTCAAAAAGTTCGGCAACTCTGGGAAGACCGCCGGTAATGTCTCTGGATTTCGAAACTTCCTGCGGTATTTTTGCCAAAACGTCGCCGGCTTTAACCTTATTTCCGTCGTGAACGACAAGAGTCGTATCGACCGGAAGCGGATATTCGACAACAGTTTTGCCCGCGCTCTTTATAACGATTCTCGGGCTTTTTCTGTCGGTCGGATGCTCTATAATCACTCTTTCAATCTGCCCGGTTATCTTCGATTTTTCTTTCTGCAAAGTTACGCCGTCTTTAACGTCGACAAACTGCACCGTGCCTTCAAATTCCGAAATAATCGGTTTCGAATGCGGATCCCATTTTGCTATCAATACGTTCTTTTTCATTCCGGTGGCGGCGTCGGTCTTTATTTCGACTTTCGCCCCGTCCTGAATTTCTATTATGGCGCCGTAAGGTATCTGGTACACCTGTCTGCGGTGTATGGGAAATTCCGTATAAGCAAGTTCGGTATTTCTGCTTAATACAAGCGTTTCACCGTCCCTGTTTTGAATTGTTTTCAAATTATAGAAATCGGCGGTACCGTTGTTTTCCGCATAAATTTCCGAACGCTGCACGACGCGGCTCGCGGCTCCTCCGATATGGAACGTTCTCAGCGTAAGCTGCGTTCCCGGTTCGCCTATGGACTGCGCGGCTATGATTCCGACCGCTTCGCCCACTTCAACCTGTTTGCCGGTCGCGGGATTTACTCCGTAACATTTTGCGCAGACTCCGTGTTCGGATTCGCACGTCAAAACGCTTCTGATACCGATTTTGTCGATGCCGGCTTCCACAAGTTTCTGCGCTTTTTCGGGAGTAATGAGTTCTCCGCGCTTTACTATCAATTCGTCGTGAACAATGTCAACGACGTTATCAAGCGCTATTCTTCCGACAACGCGCTCGTCTATTTTTTCAACCACTTCGTCTCCGCTCTGGAGAGTTCCTATAAACACTCCGTTGACGGTTTTGCAGTCCGCGTCTCTTACGACCACGTCGTGCGCCACGTCGATAAGCCTTCTGGTAAGGTATCCGGCTTCCGCCGTCTTTAACGCGGTATCCGTCAAACCTTTACGCCCGCCGTGAGTGGAAATAAAGTATTCCAATACGGTAAGCCCTTCCCTGAAGTTGGAGATGATGGGCGTTTCGATAATTTCGCCGACGCCTCCGGTAAGCTTCTTCTGCGGTTTTGCCATAAGACCGCGCATACCCGCAAGCTGCCTTACCTGCTGCCTTGAGCCTCTGGCGCCGGAATCCGCCATCATAAATATGGAATTGAAACGGTTTTCGCCTTTTTTAAGCGGTTCCGTTTCCTCTTTTCTCATTTCGTCAAACATGATATCGGCGACTTCGTCGGTAACTCTCGTCCAGATATCGATGATTTTATTGTATCTTTCGGATTCCGTTATCAACCCGAGCTTTGCCTGTTTTTCGATTTCTTTTATTTTGGCTTTCGCTTCTTTGACCATTTTCTCTTTTTTAGGCGGAATTTTCATTTCGTCTATCGAAATCGAGATGCCGGCCAAAGTCGCAAATCTGTAACCCATCTTTTTTATTTCGTCAAGCAGCACGACGGTTCTGTACTGGCCGAGCTCTTTATAGCATCTGCCGACAAGAGCGCCGAGCTCTTTTTTCATCATATTTTTATTTTGATATCCCAAAGCGTAAGAACCGTCTTCGTTTTTAGGAAGATTTTCGTTAAAAAGCACTCTTCCCACGGTAGTATAATTTACGGTTTCCGTGCCGTCTTCGGTTTTATAGTTTTTCCACTTTGAAACGTCTTTCTGGTCGCCGTCTTTCAGTTTTTCGTCTCTGATATTTGTGATGCCGACAACTTTGATCTTCGCCTGCAAATCCACTTTTTTGAACTGGTACGCGCTTATGACTTCGTCCACCGACGAGAAAATTTTGCCTTCTCCCGGAACGCCGGATTTTTCTTTAGTCAAAAAGCAGCTGCCCAAAACAATATCCTGCGAAGGCACCGCGATAGGTTTTCCGGACGCCGGCGACAGAATGTTTCTGGTAGCCATCATCAGGACTTTTGCCTCAAGCTGGGCTTCAAGAGATATCGGCAAATGCACGGCCATCTGGTCGCCGTCAAAGTCGGCGTTAAAAGCCGCGCAGCTGAGAGGATGCAGCTGTATGGATTTGCCTTCGACCAAAACGGGCTCAAAAGCCTGGATGCCGAGCCTGTGAAGCGTAGGCGCCCTGTTTAAAAGAACGGGATGGTTTTTCGTTACTTTTTCAAGTATGTTCCAAACTTTCGCGTCGCTTCTTTCAAGCATTCTTCTTGCCGATTTAAGAGTCGCGTTTTCCTGTTTTATAAGTTCTTTTATAATGAACGGCTTGAAAAGTTCCAAAGCCATTTCTTTAGGAAGCCCGCACTGGTTAAGTTTCAAATTAGGCCCTACTACGATAACGCTTCTGCCGGAATAGTCAACGCGTTTTCCGAGCAAATTCTGTCTGAAACGCCCCTGTTTGCCTTTGAGCGTATCGGAAAGAGATTTCAACGGCCTGTTGCCCGCGCCTGTTACCGGACGCGTCCTGGAATCGTTGTCTATCAAAGCGTCAACGGCTTCCTGAAGAAGCCTTTTCTCGTTATTTATCATCACGGCCGGAGCTTTAAGCTGTTCTATATGGCGTAATCTGTTATTTCTGTTTATGATTCTTCTGTACAAATCGTTCAAATCGGAAGTCGCAAAACGGCCTCCGTCCAAAGCGACAAGCGGTCTTAAATCGGGCGGAATTACGGGAAGAACCGTAAGAATCATCCACTCGGGCCTCGTATCCGAATTCAAAAATCCTTCGACTACCCTGAGTTTTCTGATAAGTCTTGCTCTTTCCGCGTCGGATTTTGTCTTTTTGATTTCCGCGTGTATGTTTTTAGCTTCTTCGTCAAGTTTAATTTCTTCAAGCAGCTTTCTTACCGCCGCGGCTCCGATATCGACTTTCAAGTTGTCTCCGAAACCGTTTTGAAGGTTTTTAATGTCGCTTTCTTCAAGCAAAAGCGCGTTTTCCGGTTTTGAGAAATTCTTCATAAAAGGGATTTCGTTTCTGGCGATTTCTATTCTCAAATTGCCTTCAAACTTCTTTAAACTTTCGGGATTTTTTCTCAAAGCCGTAAAAACGTTTTCTTTTCCGATGTCGAAAAATTCGATTCTGAGCTTTTTGTCCGGCTCGCCTATGGAAAAAGTTTCGTCTTTCTGGAAATGTTCTCCCAAGATCTTTTTTATTTCGCCGCGCGCCGTTGAGTCCAAATCGTTATAATAATACACGCAGTGCGATTTAAAATAGCACTTATAGTAAGTGTCGCCTTTGTCTATGTTGGCGATTATTTTTTTCGCCGCTTCGTCCGCGGACATTCCGGACTGCTCGGCCTGATATTTTACAAGAGGCTTAAGCTGCTTTAAAGCTTTTGAAGCGTCCGAATCCGGGGTTATTTCTTCGGCAACTATGCCGTCGAGAATATTTTTAAATTCTTCTTTTACCACCGGGCTTGATATTCCGTATTTTACCAAGTCGAACTCTTCTTCTTTCAAAAGCATTCCCTTTTCCACAAAAGAAGAAACGCCCGCTCTGTCGCGCAGATCGGAAGTAACGACGTATTTCGTATAATAAATGACCTTTTCCAAATCGGAAATCTTCATATTCAAAAGTATTCCGATTCTTGAAGGCGGCTTTCTCAAAAACCACAAATGGGCTACAGGAACCGCCAGGTCGATATGGCCGAACCTTTCGCGCCTTACCTTCGATTCGGTAACTTCGACTCCGCACCTGTCGCAGACCGTGCCTTTGTGTTTGATATATTTATATTTTCCGCAATGGCATTCCCAGTCTTTCGTAGGCCCGAAAATTCTGTCGCAGAACAATCCGTCTCTCTCCGGCTTGAAAGTTCTGTAATTTATGGTTTCCGGCTTTTTTACTTCGCCGTAAGACCACGCTTTTATCTGGTCGGGGCTTGCTACGGTAACTTTAACCGCGTCGAAATTCGAGAAATTCGGCGCTCCTGTTTTTTTCTTTGATTCTTTAAAATTTATTTTTGTCATATTATTTACCGCCGTCGGCTTTAGTCTTTTCCTGCTTATCTTCAGCGCCTTTTTCGTTTAAAAGTTCGACGTTAAGGCTGAGCGCCTTAAGTTCGCTTACCAACACTTTAAACGATTCGGGAACGCCGGGCTCGGATATCGACTCGCCTCTGATTATTGAATCGTACATTTTTACTCTTCCGTCAACGTCGTCCGATTTGACGGTCAAAAATTCCTGAAGTATGTGAGCGGCTCCGTAACCTTCGATAGCCCACACTTCCATTTCTCCGAATCTCTGTCCGCCGAACTGCGCTTTTCCGCCCAAAGGCTGGCGCGTAATAAGCGAATAAGGGCCGGTAGAACGCGCATGCATTTTATCTTCGACAAGATGGTTGAGTTTCATTATATACATTACGCCTATGGTAACCTTTTCCATAAAAGGTTCGCCGGTTCTTCCGTCGTAAAGGGTAACTTTGCACTCGTTTGTCGGAAGGCTTTCTTTTTCGTATTTGGAAAGCGCTTCTTCAAGCTCGCGCCCCTTAAGCCCTCTTGCCGACAAATCTTTTTTCTTAAATCCTAAAAGTTTTTCTTTCGCTTTTCCGACGTAATCTTTCACCTGTTCTTCGCTGGCGCCGTCAAAAACCGGAGTTATCATCTGCGTGTCAAGCTCTTTTCCCGCCCATCCGAGCATAATCTCGAGCAGCTGCCCCACATTCATACGGGAAGGAACCGCAAGCGGCGAAAGCACGCAGTCGACCGGCGTTCCGTCCGGAAGCCTCGGCATATCTTCGACCGGCAAAATTCTTGCCACAATGCCTTTGTTTCCGTGCCGTCCCGCGAGTTTGTCTCCTACCTGCACTTTCAATTTTGCCGCTATGTAAACTTTTACTATTTTGTTCACCGAAACCGGCAGTTCGTCGCCTTTTTTGAATCTTTCTTTTTCGGTTTCGTAGTTTTTCTTTAATATTTCTTCTTTCGCCTGATAAAGAGTTTCTATTTTTGCGGATTCGGCCTTATTGGCGTTTGCAAGCAGCTCTTTTTTGTCCTTGCGGAGTTTCGCTTTCGACGCGTCGTAAGTTTCGCGCATTTCGTCCTGTTTCTTCTTTTTCTCTTTATCCGTAAGTTTCTCAAGGCGGACAAATGTGCGCACGCCTATAACTTTACCCGACACTCCCGGCGGAACTCTTAACGAAGCGTCCTGAACGTCTTCCGCTTTTTTGCCGAACAATACCCTTAAAAGCCTTTCTTCGGGCGTTGTCTGCTGTTCGCCTTTGGGAGCGGTCTTTCCTACCAAAATATCGCCTCTCTGAACGTACGAGCCGACTTTTATGACTCCGTCTTCGTCAAGGTTTAACAAATCTTCCGAACCGACATTCGGGATATCTTTCGTTATTTCTTCCGGTCTGCCTTTTGTTTCCCTTGCTTCTGTCTGGAATTCTCTAATATGTACGGAAGTGAATCTGTCGCCCTGTATAAGTTTTTCGGACAAAAGCATCGCGTCTTCAAAGTTGTATCCGTCCCAAGGCATATAAGCTATAAGTAGGTTTTGGCCTAAAGAAAGCTGCCCGTCTTTAGTAGCGGGGCCGTCTGCTATTATCTGGCCTTTTTTAACATGATCGCCGAGTTTGACCAAGGGTTTCTGGTCTATGCAGGTATCCTGGTTCGAACGGGCGTATTTTCTTAAATTGTAAACTTCGATTTCGCCGGACTTTGAATTTATCATTATTTCGTCTGCGGAAACCGAAACGGCTTCTCCTTCGGATTTAGAAACTACCACGACTCCGGAATCTCTTGCCACTTTTTCTTCTATTCCGGTGGAAACCAAAGGCACTTCCGCGCGAAGCAAAGGAACGCCCTGACGCTGCATGTTGCAGCCCATCAAAGCGCGGTTCGCGTCGTCATGCTCGAGAAAAGGAATAAGCCCCGCAGAAACCGAAATAACCTGCATAGGCGAAATGTCCATATAATCTACTTTCGAAGGAGGCTGGAAAATAAACGAATCCCAACTGCGGCCGTGAACCGTATCGGTCGATATTTTGCCTTTATCGTCCAAAGGCGTGTTTGCCTGCGCGACGAAAAATTCGTCTTCTTTATCGGCAGTCAAATATTCTATTTTGTCGGTGGCCTTGCCGTCTTCCACTTTTTTATAAGGCGTTTCTATTAAGCCGTAAGGATTGACTCTCGCGAAAGTCGCAAGAGACGCTATCAAACCGATATTCGCGCCTTCCGGAGTTTCAATAGGGCATACGCGGCCGTAATGAGTGTGATGAACGTCGCGTACTTCAAAACCCGCTCTTTTTCTGTTAAGGCCTCCGGGCCCCAAAGCCGACAAACGGCGTTTATGCGTAAGTTCGGCAAGAGGGTTTATCTGGTCCATAAACTGCGACAGCTGCGAAGTTCCGAAAAACTTCCTTATCTGAGCGACAAACTGCGTGATGTTCGTAAGCGAACGGGGCGTAACGTTCGACTTGTCCTGATTGTTCATATGTTCTTTGACAAGCCTTGCCATCTGGACAAGCCCGATTCTTATCTGGTTTTCAAGAAGTTCGCCGACAGAACGTACGCGCCTGTTTCCCAAATGATCTATGTCGTCCAAACTTATTTTGATAGCCTGTTTGCCTTCCGCGAATTCGGTCTCGCCGTTGTAAAGCGCTATCAAATATTTAAGAGTAGCGACAATATCTTCCCTGGTCAAAGTTCTTTTGCTTTCCGAAGGGGTAGGCAATTTGAAATTTTTCGAATAATATTCGTATATAGGGGCGAGTTTTTTCAATATTTTGTATCTGCCCACCATCGTGAGGTCATATCTTCTTACGGATTTGAAAAGAAGCTCTTCCAAAAATCCCTGAGCCCTTTCCTGCATTATGAATTCCTGCGTCTTTAAAACTTTATATATGTGGTTTACCGCTTCTTTCTGATTTTTTATGAAATCTTTTTTAAGCGTCAAAAGAACGGAAGCGTCCTTGAGAACAAGAACGGTCGTAAAACCTTTCAACTGAAGTTTTTTTACGAGTTCTTCTTTTAAATCTTTTCCCGCGTCGGCAATAACTTCGCCGGTAGCTTTATCGTAAACGTCTTCAGCGAGATACTCGTTCGCCAAAGCCGCCGAAGGAGCGTCCAACGATACTTCTTTGGATTCCTTAAAAAGGCCTAAAATTTCTTCGTCGGTCTCAAAACCCAAAGCGCGCAGCAGCGTAGTCGCGTATATTTTTCTTTTGCGGTCGATTCTTACGTATAAAACGCCGTTTTGGTCGAATTCGAATTCTACCCATGCGCCTCTGTAAGGTATCATTCTGGCAAAATACAGGGGTTTTCCGAAAACGGTCACTCTTTTTTCTTCGTCTTCTTCAAAAATCACGCCGGGAGAACGGTGTATCTGGCTGACGACCACTCTCTCCGCGCCGTTTATAATAAATGTGGCTGTGTCTGTCATTAAAGGTATGTCGCCGAAATAAACTTCCTGTTCGGACAATTCTTTTTCTTTTCCGTCTTCCTTTCTGTGCATAAGTCTGAGTTTGACTTTCAAAGGAAGCGCGTACGTGGCGTCTCTGGCGATGGATTCTTCGACAGAATATTTAGGTTCGCCGAAAGAATAAGAAACATATTCCAAAACAAGACTCTCGTCCGAGTTTGTCAAAGGGAATATGTCTCTGAAGGCGCCTTCAAGCCCCTGAAGTTTTCTTTTTTCTACAGCGGTATCCTTTTGCAAAAACTCCGCAAAAGAATCTTTTTGCATCTTTAAAAGAAGCGGCGGATCAATCGGAGCTCCGATTTTTCCAAAGTTAATTTTGTTCATTTTTAACCTGCTTTTATATATAAAATGGCCGTAATATGACAATAAATGACAAATAAGTATTTATTATATATAAAATAAATACTCTTTGTCAAACAATTTGTTTATTTTTAAATGTTTTTTTGATAATTGAACCTTTAAACGGAAATGCATGAATGCGCGGACGCACAGATGCATGGCAACAGCCTTATTGTCATTCCGTGACTTACACGGAATGACAAAAGGGCGTATTTTGTTTAATTACTTAAGTTCAACCGCCGCGCCTGCTTCGGTAAGCTTTTTCTTTATTTCTTCCGCTTCCGCTTTCGCAACGTTTTCTTTCACGGTTTTGGGAGCGCCGTCAACCAAGTCTTTCGCTTCTTTCAAGCCGAGACCCGTGACTTCTCTCACAACTTTAATAACGTTTATTTTGTTTGCGCCCGAACTTGCGAGCACAACGTTAAATTCCGTTTTTTCTTCAGCCGCCGCGCCTGCTGCCGCGCCTGCCGCCGGAGCCGCCGCTACCGCTACGGGAGCCGCTGCCGATACGCCGAACTTTTCTTCCAAAGCTTTTACAAGCTCGGAAAGTTCGATAACCGTAAGTCCTGAAATTGCTTCAATCAACTGATCTTTCGATAATGCCGCCATTTTACTGCCTCCGTTTTTTAGTTAGGAGATCATTCATAATTCCTAACTTATGTTTTATGCCGTTTGTTTTTTACCGATTGCGTCCAAAACCGTTACCAAACCGCGGATATTTGCGGCAAGAACGTTTACAAAACCCGTAATAGGCGAATTCATGCTGCCGAGCATTTTCGCTATCAAGACTTCTCTTGACGGCAATGCCGACAACTGCTCTACTACCGCCGCGTTTACGAATTTCCCTTCTACAAAACCCGCTTTCACTTTAAGTTTCGCGTGGGTTTTTGCAAATTCAACCACAACTTTAGCCGGACTTACAATGTCGCCGTTTTCGATAACCAAAGCTGTCGGCCCGTTGAAATTGTCGCCGGTTTCTATGCCGATTTCTTTAAGGGCAAGTTCCGACAAAGTGTTTTTTACTACCGTGTACTCGCTGTTAAGCGGGCGGAGTTTAGAGCGGAGTTCGGAAATCTCTTCTACGTTAAGGCCGTGATATTCTGTCAATATCAAGCCTTTCATAGCTTTAAACTTCTCGGTTAAGCTCTTGAGCTCCTGTTGATTTTTTAAATTCGGCATTTTGCCACCTCTTTATGACTTCAATTAATAGTAACCGCTCTGTAATAATCCGCCTGCGCGGTTGTTTTCAGGCTATGCCCAAAAACAAAAAACCTCTCCGAGAAAGAGAAGTTCATAAATAAAATTTATTTTCTCAGTCTCGGTAAGAAAGGGACGAAATCCCTTTTTAATGCCCTCGGGCATCTTACTGTCTTTGACTTTTTGCTGCTCTGACAACGTCTGAAAGAACTAAATGTTCGAGAATTATATCACAAACGCGAAAATATGTCAAGCGCTATTTAATTACTTCATCCATTTGTTGTTTGTTATCAAATCATACACCGCTTTTTCCGTTGAAAACAAAAGTTTTGTTTCCGGGTTTTCCGAATCGGGATTTCCGCTGCCGGAATTATTTTGCCAGTTTTGTTCGGCATAACCGTTATTCGTTATCAAATATGTCTGCTCTCCTTCGTAAGAAAGAAAGACAAAACGGCCGGGGTCTTTTGAAAACAGACTTTTTCCCAAAGACGAATAAGGGTCTTCAATATTCAGCATATCCATAATAGTAGGAACTATGTCAAACTGCGAACCCAAAACATCCGTTTTCACCGGTTTAAATAATGCGGGGCAATAAATAATCATAGGTATTTTAAAAAGTTTGTCGGCCTTTGTTTTTTCAAAGCTGCCGCCCATTCCTCCGACGCCGTAAGCCTGATGATCGGAACACATTATAAAAACGGTATCGTCAAACCAGCCTTCACGCTTGGATTTCTTAATGAATTCTCCGAGGGCGTAATCCGAATAATAAAGCCTGTTCAAATATCCGGTAGCTTCCGTATCGTCTTCCGGATATTTTTCCAAAGATTTAAGAACCGTTTTCGCGTAAGGGATATGGGTGGTCGTAGTGAAATAAAAGGCAAAGAACGGCTTTTTTAAAAATTTGATTTTGCCGGCAAAAAATTCAAAACCTTCCAAATCGTACCCTTTGCTTATGGATAAATAATCGTGCCTGACCGGAATATCCTGTTTTCCGTAAGCGGCTTTAAAACCGAGATAATGAGCAAGCGCTATGGCGTTATCCGATTCCCTTTTGTCGCCCTGCACGTATATGTTGTCATATCCGTTTGCTTCGAGTATCAAAGGAAGTTTTGTCTGTCCGTAATTTTCAAGACCGTAGCCCATATACGTCAAGCCTTTGACATACGGAAAACTGAAAAAAACCGACATCAAACCCATAATGCTTCTTTGCCCGTTTGCGTAAAACCTGTCGTAAACTATCGCTTCTTTTGCCAGCTCGTCAAAATTCGGAGTAACGCCGTAATTTGAGCCCGAGAGGGAATCTATATACTCTTTCTGCCAGCTTTCAAGAAGAATAAAAACCACATTATAATTTTTAGCGTTGACGTTAAACTTGACCCTCTGGCGCATTAGCGGATAGTTTTCATCCGGGAAAACTTCTTCGTTTGCGTCAATGAGGTTTTCCCTTACGGTTTTTAAGGCATCGCCATAACTTATATTTATTTTATTGCCGTCCGTGCGCGATCTTATGCTTATAAGCGACGTAAAAACGCCGTTCAATTTTAAATCCCCGCTGACGCGGCCTGCTTTATAAGCGTCGCCTATCGAAAGGATCCTTTCCTGAAGCCCTCCCCGGGCCGCGATTATAATCGAAACGATAATAATAACAAGAGTTACGGCATTAAATATAATTTTACGGCTCGGTAAAACGCAGTATTTGCCGATTATTTTAAACGAAAAATAAAACATAAGAACCGAAAAAAGCGCGACAAAAAGCGTAACGAAAATATAATCCCCGAAAGCCAGGCTCAAAAAATAGCTGAAATGGCTTTGCATAAGCAAAGGTTCGGTCGTAAGATGCTTTGCAAACACTTTGAAATATACTATGTCGGCCGACAGGAAAAACGAGAAAAGCAAAATAAGGGTATTTAAAAAACCGCTTACGGTTTTTACGAACAATTTGGAATTTACGGGAATATTCAGTAAAAACAAAAAAACGCCGCAAAATACCGCTATTACAAAAATATCGAATCTCAAACCTTCCAGAAAAGAACAAAAAACGGCAAACGCAGGCAATTCTTTAAAAAAATCCCTTTCCGAAACAAAAAACACAAGCCTTGCGATTGTAAAAATTGCAAGAAATATAAAAACATACGCGCCGGTAAGTTTCAACCGGAATAATTTATTTTCTTTACTCATCAGAGGTATTCCTGCCTTTAGTCTGCCGAATTATCCGCAAAACGAAGTTTTAGTTTTTCATCAATAAATTCCCGTACTTTCAAAGCGTTTTCATTATCGTTCCGAAGCTTATATATCTGCTCTATCCTTGCCAATACCGAGATATTGTCAAAACCGGTCTGCTGCGCGAAGAGCGTAAGAATTTGAAGCGCTTCGTCAAAGCGGCTTCTTCTTACCAAAGCGTCGGTATAAAATAAAACGGGCAGAAGTTTTACCTGCGGAGCTTCGCCGACTATTTGCCCCCACATAGACAAATCGTCTTTATAAATGTATTCGTGCTTGAAAGTTATATAAGACGAAAGGATTATAAGAAACGATATTATAAAAACGGCGATGTTTTTTTGCTTGTCTTTGAGCCGGCTTATAAAAGAAAAAATTATGATCAGGATAAAAAAGAAACCCTCATAAATCCTGTTGGCCTGAAAAAAGAATCTCATAACCACAAAACTCGGGATAAAAAACATTAAAATCGCCGTAATGCAAAAGGCATTTTGTTTTATCAATTTTTCATCCGCTTTCCAAAACGCAAAAAATAAAATCATTAAAACAGAAATTATTCCCAGAATTATGATTTTTATTTCTATATGTTCTGCGGAAGGTGCCCTAAAAAAAACTATGGCGGAAAGCATATCTAAAAATCCGGCGCAGTTTTGCAAAAATGCCAAGCTTCCTTCAGATTTAAGCATATTTTGAAATTGCCCCGGCACAACTGCGGATTTTACAAGAAAAAAAGCGGCAAGAACTAATGTCCACAAAACATATATGCCGGCATTTAATTTACTGTAGTTTTTTTTATCGAGAAAGTAATACAAAAATAACAAAGGAACGACTACCACGGCAGATTCTTTCGTTCCTAAACAAAACAATAAAAACAGCATATGAAGAAATAAAAAATGCCAATCTTTAGTACGCAAATAATCTATAAAGAAAGCAAAACAAGGGATAAAAAACATCAAAAGAAGAGAATCGTTGCGTCCAGGAATCCAAGCGACCGTTTGCAAGGCAATCGGATGAGCCGCAAACAAAGATGCCGCGGCAAAAGAAAGTTTAAAATCGAATAAGTATCTGCGGAAAAAGAAAAATACAAGTACAGCGCAAAGGCAATGCAGAATTATATTTGTAAAATGAGCAAAATTTACGGTAGAAACCGAAATCGAAGCCGCTTCCAGCGCTTTTACAATTTTACTGTCAATTATAAAAGACAGAGAAAGCATCGGCCGGTAATAAAATACATATGTGTCGGTATCATAAAAAACATTATTTACAAAAGCCAAAGCGATTGAATACGGACGCTCATAAACTGGCGCCAATACTTTGACAAGTTTTACATCATCCGGACTGGTAATCCCGAATTTTAACGTAGGCGCATATAAAGCAAACGTAAGGAAAAAGATAAAAATATACGCCGCGGGAAGTTTAAACCGGAATAATTTTTCTTTATTTATTAATATTAAAACATTTTTCATATCGTGTTATTCTATATTTTTCTGTCTTTGAAAACAATTGTTTTAGTTTGTACATCTTCCGGTTTTTATACTATAATTTCCACATGATTAAGAAAATAACTGCCGTATTTATCGTTTCGTTTATGCTCTGCGGCGGCGCGGCTTATGCAGCTCTCCAGGGACAAACGCCCTATAAACCGCCTTCCGAAAAACAATTCAGGGAACTAAAAAAAATATTTCCGGATTTTTCCGCAAAAGACATAGAAAAATCAATAAATCTTTCAAAAAATCCCGAAAAAATCGATTTAATCAACAATATCTTGGTTTTTCTTCAATATAAACAGCTTGTAAAGCAGATAAAAAAACTTCCGCCGATTTTTTTGATTTACTCCGAAAACAATCAAATCCTCGATTATAAAGGCGGTCTGTATTTTGACAACGGCAATATAATTCTTTTAAACGCCAATATGCTTATGGAAAACGGCCCGCAGCGCGATGAATTGCCGAAACACATACAAGCAGCCGTGGATTTTGTGGTTTTTTCGGCAATTTTAAGCCATGAGCTTATGCATTACGAAGACTTTTTGAACGTCAATGACATAGAAAAAATGGACTCTTCCGCTTTAAGCGAATTGAACGCTTACAAAAGGTCTGAAAAAACCGTAGATTATTTTATAAAAATGCCTGAAGCCGAAGCCGACGAACTGATCCCGATTCCTTACTTTTATAAATCTATACAAATGGGAACGGAATATTTTACCGATATGCGCAAAAATTATATAAAATCGGCTCAGGCGGCAGATATATTTCTAAACAATGAAAGTAAAATCCGCAAAACTTTTGCGATAGACAAAGAAATGTTCAAAATGATCTCTTTTCTGCCTCATCTGCAGTTCAACGCAAAAAACGGCGGACATATAATAAAATTCGAATCGGACCTTTTTAATTTCCCGCAAAAACTAAAATTCAGCATCAACATATTGACCGAAACATTGGATATTTTAAACACGCCAAAAGAAATAGCGGCAATAAAAGAACAGGCAAAAAACGTAAAAATCCTTGATAAATATTCTTACCTTATGATAAGATAAAAGACAAGCAAAAATGTGTATCCCAAATATTCCGCAAAAATTAATAACCGTAATCTTATCGCTTATTTTGACAGCGGGCGTGTTTTTTTTCTTTAAAAGAACGATTAACTATAAAGCTATACAGCTGGATGACGTTTTATTTGCAGACGCTCTCATCGAACAATATAAAACGCCGGAAATTATTAAAAAAATATTCACTACTCCCGTTTACATAATTTATACTTCCGCCTACTACAGACCTATCCTTCCGCTATCTTTTTATATGGACAATGTTATATCAAACGGGGTAAAAAATTTTTCCGTAAACCACAGCACAAATATCCTGCTCCACTTGGCGTGCGTACTCTTATTGTTTTATTTTTTAAAAACATATTGTTTTAATGTTTTTATTTCTTTTTTAATTTCAGCGGTTTTTGCGTTGAATATTTTTTCCGTTCACACAACCGCGTGGCTTGGCGGAAGAAATGACTCGTTATTATTTCTGCTGCTGTTTTTATCGTTTATATTTTTTATAAAAGCAAACGAAGAGGAAAGAAAGAAATATACATATTTATTTCTACACATTATTTTCCTTGTCCTGTCTTTGCTTACAAAAGAAACGGCCTTCTTGATTCCGCTGCTGTGTTTTGCTTACGAAATTTTAAAAAAATATAAAAAAAACACGCATCTTTACATTGCATGGCTGCTAATCACCGGAGCATTTTTAATATTAAAAACAAAATACAGTAACAATATCACGTTTAATTTTTTATTTAATGCGGTTGAGTTAAAAAAAAACATTTATATGCTTTCGGATTATTTTTCAGTTGCTTTTTTATTGTCAAAAGATGAAATTTATCCGGAATTTAACAAATTCATTTTAGTCAAAGGAATATCAATCCCGATTTTAATCGCTGCTTTGGCTTTTTTTTCCAAAAATAGAAAAGAATCCTTATTTTTTTTATCGTTTTGCGTTATTTTTCTACTTCCCAACTTCATGATAGACAGAGTGTTAT
>JAISVT010000050.1 GCA_031271405.1 Candidatus Endomicrobium macrotermitis
GTTCAAAAACTTTTTTCAGGTATTTTCAAACCCCTCTATGCAAAAGCAGGTGTACTCATTTATAGACAATACTGACGCGGTGAACGTTTCGGATACGGAAAAGGAAAAGATTCTGGCTCTCAAAGCGCACTTTATCACGCTGCTGCAAATGACCGAATACCAAATGGCCGAAGAAAAACCCGTTTATCTGGAGAAAAAACCGGAAATGAAAAAACTGCTTATGTCTTTGCTTTTTAACAGGCAGATCTATTCTTACAGGGGTATAAGGGCGGCTTCGGAGATAGAAAACGAAGAACTTGCGGAACAATTTTTGACCGCGAGAGAACATACCATCCGCTGGCTCGGAAATAACGATTTTACCGAACTGGAAGCCGCCATAAAAATACTCTCGGGCATTTATAAAATTAAAACCGGAAATATGATCTCTGAAAAAGAAAAGCTGCTGGTGATGGAAACGTTAATTAATATGCTTCTTATAGACAGGCAGAAAATACGCGGTTTAGACGCCGAAAACAATAATCTGAACATCAACGCCGTAAACAACATATTGTCAGCCGCTTAACGCCGGCCGCCTCAAATAAAACTTAAAACAAAATAAACCGTAATCCACGCGCACAATATGAGTTTAAGCCCTAATCCAGCAAGAAAACCTATGAACGTGCCGGCTGCCGATTTAAAGGACTGTTTGGCGGACGCGCCGGCGATCATTTCTCCTGCAAAAGCGCCTATAAGAGGAAATAATATTATACCCAAAGGCATAAAGAAAAATCCGGCTGCCATACCTAAAAAAGCGCCTATTATCCCGGATTTGGAGCCGCCGAGCGTTTTTGTACCCCAGGCCTGAACGAAATAATCCGCCAAAGTAACAGCCAAAACGGCCGCCGTAAATATACAGATCCACAGCCAGCTTACATTGTTGTAAGCAAACTTTATCAATATAAGCGAAACCAAAGCTACGGGAGGCCCGGGAATAACGGGCGCAAAGCAGCCTATAAAACTTATTATCAGGCATAAAACGGCAATTACGAGCATTAAAATTTCCATGACAGACATTATACAATTAATTTATGATTAAATTAATTTGAAAACGGATGCCGTTTAGCGGATAACGGAATAAAAATGATATAATCATTTCAATCATGGTAAAAACTTATAATTTCGAAAAATATTTTGACTGCCTGCTGCAAATTGTCCCCATAAATATCTCGGCTTTGGCGCTGATGACCGTTTACAGATTTTTTTTCTTCCTTCACTTTTCGGGTTCTTCTTCTTTTTCGGGATTCTACGGAGACATTTTCAAAGCGTTTTTTCTCGGATTACGGTTTGACATTTCAGTTTTGGCTTATGTAAATATCCTGCCGGTATTGATTTTCACGGTTTTTCTCGCGGTTAAACGCCTGAGCCTGTTTAAATTTGCCGCGTTTATAATAAGGCTTTACTATTGGTTCATTTTCAGCGTTCTTGTTTTGCTTACCATAACGGATTTCGGTTTTTTCACGTATTTCGGCGAACATATAAATCTGCTCATTTTCGAGGCTTTCGCCGACGATACAAAAGCCCTGGCTTCGACAATACTGTCGGACAGGCGTTTTATACCCGCGCTGCTTGTTTTCGCGGCAGCGTCTTTCATATTCTTTAAATTGAGCAAAAACACGTACAAACGCCTCTCAAACGCAAAATGCCTTATAGATTCGGAGTATTGGAATATTTTTGCAAAAATCATAATGGTATCAATCGTTCCGTGCGTAATTTTTCTTGCGGCGCGCGGCACTCTGTCAATGTTTCCGCTCGGGACTTTTTACACGCAGATTTCGTCAAATCCTTTCATAAACAAACTTGCGATTTCAAGCGCGCACTCTCTTGCCGACGCCCTGCAGGCCAAACAGGAACAAAGCCGCAATCAAATAATTCTGGCGCAAAAGCTGGAAATAGACGAACAGTCTTTAAATCTCTCGGAATTCAACAAAATCACTCCGGTAAACAAAGAAGCGGAATTAATAAGGCCGAACGTCGTTTTTATAATCCTTGAAAGTTTCGGGGAGCTTCCGCTCCTTTTCGATTCCGATAACTTCAACGTGCTCGGCGAACTTAAAAAGCATTTTGACGAAGATACCGTTTTTTACAACTTTCTTGCCGCGGGAAGAATTACCGTCCATTGCCTTGAAAGCACGGTTTTAAATATGCCTCAAAGGCCGTTTTCGATGCAGATAACGCAAAGCCCGGCGGCTTACAGGCAGTTTTCCAGCGCCGCGCCGCTTCCTTATAAGAATGCCGGCTACATTACAAAAGCCGTGTACGGAGGAAGCCTTGCCTGGCGCGCGATAGATAATTTTTTCAAGGCCCAGGGGTTCGACAAAACTTTCGGAGAAGGCGACATAAAAAATGAAAACAGGCACGAATGGGGCATAAACGACGCGCAGTTTTTCGAACTTGTTTTGAGAGAATTGAACAGCGAACCGGAAACGCCGAAATTCATTTATGCCATGTCCACGGGCACGCATCCGCCTTACGAAACCCCGCCCGGATACGTTCCTCTTGAACTTAACGTTCCGGAAGATTTGAAACAAATGATGCCGGGAGAAGAAAAATACGGCAAAAAAATATTCGAAAGCTATCAGTTTGCAAACCGCGAAGCGGCAAAATTCCTTGAAGCCGTAAAAAACTCTAAACTCGCGCAAAACACCGTAATAGTCATAACCGGCGACCACGGCTTAAGGGAAGTATCCCCTTCGTCCGATGAAGAACTCTTTAAAAAATATTCGGTGCCTGCGTATATTTATATGCCCGAAAAATTGAAAAAAAACGCAAACACGGAAATCTCCGTAAGCCATACCGGCATTATGCCCTCGCTTTACGAATTGTCGCTTTCAAGCGCCGGTTACGTTTCCGCGGGAACGAGCGTTTTCTCCGGAGAAAAGCACATAGCTTATAACAGCGACGGTTTCATATTATCGCAGAACAAAGCCGTTTTGTACGACATAAACGGCGATTCTTACAAATGCTTCGATTTTGATTCGAAAACGAAAATGCTTTCGCGGGCGGAAGAGACAAAAGAACACAAAGAAATGCTAGAATATTACAAAAAGAACCTCGCCGAAGCGGATATTTATTTAAGATCCGCCGGCGCAAAAAAGGAGAAACAGCAATGATGACGACAGTTCTTTTGGCTTTAATCGGTCTGGTCGTTTTGTGCGCCGTTATCGCGGGTTTTTATTTACTCGTAACTTACAACGGTTTTGTAACGCTGAGAAACAGGGTTAAAGAAGCGTGGAGCGACATCGAAGTACAGATGAAACGCCGTTACGATTTGATCCCCAACCTTGTGGAGGTCGTCAAAGGTTACGCGGCTCACGAAAAAGGAACTCTCGAAGCCGTAATACAGGCAAGAAATATGGCGATGGCAAGCCAGGGAACGAAAGAAGATATAGCAAAAGCGGAAAATATGCTTTCGGGAACTTTGAAATCGCTTTTTGCCCTGTCCGAAAGTTACCCTAACCTCAAAGCCAACGAAAACTTTTTGGAACTGCAAAAAGAGCTTACGGATACGGAAAACAAAATACAGGCCAGCAGAAGATTTTACAATACCAACGTTTTGGCTATCAATACGAAACTGGAAATGTTCCCTAGCAACATAATCGGAAACATGTTCGCGTTCAAGAAAGAAGAATTCTTTAAACTCGGAGAAGACGAACAAGCCGCAAAACAGCCGGTAAAAGTTTCTTTTTAATGAAAAAACAAAGGATAAGCCGTCATTCACCCGATCCGGAATCCGTTGTTACTAAAAACAAATAATTCATTCGGATTTCCGCTTTCGCGGGAATGACGGCAGAAAAATTATGCCTAATATAACCACATACGATTTTATAGACGAAAACAGAAGAAGGACAGTATTCCTCATGGTTCTTTTTCCGGTAACGCTTGTTATTTTGGTTTATCTGGCGATAATACTTTTCAGCTTGTTTGCCGCAGACGCGCAAAGCACGGCGCAGCGTTCGCAAATATCGCCGCTGGATATGGCAAACCAAACGGCAATGTACGTCCTGCCGCTCATTTCGGCAGCGGCGATAATATGGATTTTCATAAGCTATTTTTTCGGGCAGAAAATTATTATTTCAACTGCGGGCGCGGTAGAAATCACAAAAGAAACGGCTCCCGAAATAATAAGAATCGTTGAAAATATAGCCATTACGGCAGGACTTCCCATGCCGAAAGTCTATGCTATCAACGACGGCGGAATGAACGCTTTTGCCACCGGCAGAGATCCGGAGCATTCTTATGTGGTTTTGACAAAAGGGCTTGTAAACAAACTTGAAAAACCGGAGCTTGAAGGAGTGATAGCCCACGAAATAGCCCACATAGGAAACCGCGATATCAGGACAATGCTCATAATGGTAGTCTGCATAAGTTTCGCAACGCTGGCAGCGGAAATACTTTTGAGAATGGCTTGGTCAAGGCGGGGCGGCGATAAAAAAAACGGGGCGCAGCTTCTTTTTTTACTTTTGGCTCTTGCCCTTTACCTTTACGGTTATCTTGTCGCGCCGCTTCTTAAATTTGCCGTTTCAAGAACAAGAGAATTTCAGGCTGACGCTACGGCCGCACTCATAACGAGAAACCCTCAAGGGCTGATAGGCGCGTTAAAAAAAATATCGGGAAATTCCGTAGTCGAAACTTTAAAAGACAAAGAGAGTATGTCGGCAATGTGCATTGAAACGCCTTTGTCGGAAAAATACCGTAATTCGCTGTTTACAAAGTTTTCCGGGCTTTTTGCCACTCATCCTTCCATTGAAGAAAGGGTAAAAGCGCTTGAAACCATGGACGGAAACAGGCAATAAAAGCCGAGCTGCCGAACTTCTGAACGTCCAATCTTCGCCGCGAAGCGGCAATATCGTTTGTCCTGCCTGTCATTCCCGAATGTCTTTGTCGGGAATCCATTCCGCCGTTATTTTATTTTTCATCTTATGCCTTTTAACAAACAACTTGGATTCCCGGCTAAAACATCCGGGGATGACGGCAAAAACAATGTAAAAAGAACCGCTCCGGAGAGCGGTTCTTTTTTATGCCTGCGCAATAAATTTTATATTATTTCTTTTCCGCCTCAAGACTCAAATGTTTAGCTTCTTCCTCTTCCGCTTTTAATTTCTCGGCCCTTTCCGCGCGCGCCGCTTCCGCCCGCCTTATTCTTTCCATGCGTTTTTCTTCTTCCGATTTTTCCGTTTCCGTTCCGGCAGCTCTAAGGCGTCTGGCTTCTTCGGCTTTTCTTATTCTCTCTTGTCTTTCAAGAAGTTTAGCTTTCGCCTCTTCCCGTACCGCTTCATTTTCTTTTTTGAGACGTTCGGCCTCTTCAGCTTCCTTCTCTTTCTCTTCCTGTTTAAGGCGTTTGGCCTCTTCGGCATTTTTCATTTTTTCTTCTTTTTTTGCCGCTTTTTCTTTTTCAAGGCGTTCCGCTTCTTCCGCTTTCGCTTTTAACTTGGCTTCCTTTTCCAAGCGCTTGGCTTCCGCAG
>JAISVT010000052.1 GCA_031271405.1 Candidatus Endomicrobium macrotermitis
AAAGCTTCCGAAGTCTTGACTACCCCTACCTGCTGCCCGTCGGCATCAATAAGCCTTACCTCGGGTACCCTTATGAACTGGTTAGTACGATATCTTCTGTTTTCGACGATGTCCTCCCTCTGCTCTCCGGCAGAATTTAAATAAAAAATCGGGACGGAAAAATCCCGCCCCGTGGTTATGAGATACTGCTGCTATTGTTATCTTGTTTTAACCTTTTTCCTGAAAACTTCGCTTTGGTCAAGGTGAGCCGGGACGGCTTCTTTATTATTAATATTTTGAGATTATACAACAATGATATGGGCTTGTCAAATGCCGTTATTTGTCAACGGAATCCATTTTTATTCGGAATTATCCCTTGATATACTGAAATTTATTTGCTATACTATAGTCACAAAAGAGATACAAAAGGAGTATAGCAATGAACTTTTTAACTTTCAACAACAGATTTCCAACCGAACTTGCCTGTATTGAACACTTTATTAAACTTCGTTATGCAAAAGGCGTTGTGTGTCCGCATTGTGGGGCTACCGAACATAAGATATACCACAAGTCTAAAACCCCTAAAAATTTCAACTGCTGTAACTGCAACAACGATTTTTCTATATTTACCAATACTATTTTCTACAAATCCGATACTGACCTTCGCAAATGGTACTTTGCTATTAACGCTATGATTAACAGCAAAAAAGGTATCTCTGCCCTGCAGCTTAAACGTGAAATTGACGTTACCTACAAAACCGCTTGGCGTATGCTTAAACTTATCCGTTCTGCTATGGGCAATGCCGATATGTCAAAAGCATTTGAGGCTATCGTTGAAATTGACGAAACCTATGTAGGCGGTAAGCCCCACAAAGAAAATCGCAACGATGACGACAACAACCCGCCTAAACCGCCCTTAAAGCGTGGGCGTGGAACTTCTAAAACTCCCGTAGTCGGTATCAAAGAACGCAACTCTAAACGTGTTCATGCTACTGTCGCACTTCCCAATTCTGACGGACAAACTTTAACGGGCAAACAACTTTTCAAAATCCTTGATACTGTCTGCAAAGATGACACTATCGTTATGACTGACGACTTCAGCTCCTACAACATTCTTGACCGCAACCCTGACAAGTTCTTACGTCTTACCGTCAATCATTCAATCGGTCAATTCGCTACACGCAACGGCATTCACACTAACGGAATTGAATCCTTTTGGGCTTTACTGAAACGTGGTATCTACGGTATCTACCATCATATCTCTACAAAGTATCTGCAAAACTACGTCAATGAGTTTTGTTTCAGAGCAAACAACAAAAACAACGCTTTCAATGCTCTGCTAACCAACTGCGTTTTCATTTGATATTTTCTTTAATCCATTGCCACTTTTCTTTCGGCAACCATCCTGTGTATTCGCCCTTACCAACATCTAATTTTGCAATAAAAAAACGATTATTCGGCAAAGCGTCTTTGAAACGAATATATAAATGCTTATAATCAGATATAGAAACTATAAAATATGTGCCTGGCACAATTCTAATCCAATCCAACGCCTTGTTTAGTTTTTCCAATAATTTGTCTGCATCATAATTTTGTTCTAAATCAATGGATAGCAGGTAATAGTTTCTTTGTTTCATTGTTTTTCCTCGCTATCTTCTATGGCAGGTATGGATTGATTTTGTATGCTTATATTTGTGTCGTCAATTACAGGGATTGACATTACCAACTCACTTTTACCCTCTTGTTTTATATTCTCTAATTGCATTATTTGAACCTGATGTTTTTCGCTCATTAAAAGCATAGGGGATTTTTTGCCAAAGTAAATAAACATAAAGAGGTATATCGTAGGAGGCAATATAAAAAACAAAAAAGCGGCGATTGCTATCATTTCAAGACGTAAATAAAGTGCGGCAAGAAAACATATCACACTCAAAGGGCAAATAATGTATATACAAGGTAATAACGCACTCATCACATTCGACTGTTCTCTTGATTCTACCCTGAATCCTTTTCTGTCAAAATCAAATCGCATTAAAATCTTCCTAAAAAAGTTTTTTATTTTCTTCAAAAATGTTATCGTATTATTCTCTTAAATTCAATTATTTCAGTATGTTAGGGTATAATTCCGTTTTTATTTAACGCAGGGAGTGCTGCGCCCCCCGACCCCTGCCATGCTTTTTGCAACAGTCTGTTAAAGCTCGTTTATACCCGGGTTATTTTTTTCTTTTACCAGTTTTATGAAATCGTCGATTTTAATCGGGCCCAGGTCTTTATTTCCTCTTGCCCTTACGGCTACGGCGCCGGCGTCTTTTTCTTTGTTTCCGGCAACCGCTATATACGGCACTTTCTGCATCGCGTTTTCTCTGATTTTGTGTCCGATTTTTTCGTTTCTGTCGTCCAAAACAGCTCTTATGCCGGCGTTTTTAAACTTAACAAGCAAATCTTTGCAGTATTCCGTTTGTTCATCGTTGATATTTGCTATGACAACCTGCACCGGAGAAAGCCATAAAGGCAGCGCGCCAGAATAATGCTCGAGCAAAACGCCTATAAACCTTTCGAGCGAGCCCATCAAAGCCCTGTGAATCATATACGGCCTTGCTTTTTTGCCCGACGAATCCACATAGGAAATATCGAACCTTTCCGGAAGGTTAAAATCGAACTGTATTGTGGAACACTGCCACAGCCTTCCTATTGCGTCTTTTATTTTTATGTCTATTTTCGGGCCGTAAAAAGCGCCGCCGCCTTCGTCCACTTCATATTCGTAGCCGGTCTTTTTCAAAGCGTTTTCTATAGATTTCTGCGCTTTTTCCCAATCGGAAATTTCGCCTACGTATTTCTTTTCCGGCCTTGTCGCAAGATAAATTTTATAATCCTCGAAACCGAAAGTTTTAAGCATATTTACTGCCATATTAAAAATGGTAAGCATTTCTTCTTCAAGCTGCTCTGGAGCCACTATAACGTGGCCGTCGTCCTGTGTAAACCCTCTGACGCGCAGCAAACCGTGCAAAACGCCGGATTTCTCAAACCTGTAAACCGTGCCGAGTTCGGCATATCTTATTGGAAGCTCCCTGTAAGAATGAAGTTTGGTTTTGTAAATCATCAAATGCATGGGGCAGTTCATAGGTTTTACGCGGTACGGCTTGCCTTCTATTTCCATAGGCGCGTACATATTTTCGGAATATGTCTGCAAATGCCCGCTTATTCTGAAAAGTTCTTCGCTTGCTATGTGAGGCGTAAGCAAAAGTTCATAACCGTTATTGAGATGAAACTGTTTCCAGTAAGTTTCGATTATATCCCTTAAAAGAGCTCCTTTCGGATGCCACAAAACAAGACCTCCGCCTACGGCTTCGTTTACGCTGAAAAGGTCTAAATCTTTCCCGAGTTTTCTGTGGTCTCTTTTTTGTATTTCTTCCAGTTTCTTTAAGTAGTTATCCAAATCTTCTTTCGTAAAAAACGCGGTGCCGTAAATTCTCTGAAGCTGTTCTTTTGAAGAATCCCCTCTCCAATACGCTCCGGCAACGGAAAGAAGTTTGAAATTCTGCACTTCTCCGGTCGAGCCCGCGTGAGGGCCTTTGCAAAGGTCGGTAAAATCGCCGGATTTATAAATGCTTACTTCGTCTCCCGGGATTTCGGAAGCGATTTCCGCTTTATATTTTTCGCCTTTGTCGTTAAATTCTTTTACTGCAGCTGTTTTCGGCATGGAAGAACAGACAAAAGGATGGTTTTCTTTTACGATTTCCCTCATTTTTTCTTCTATTTTTACCAAATCTTCCGGAGTAAACGGCTCGCTTCTGTCGAAATCGTAATAAAAGCCGTCTTCTATGGAAGGACCTATGGCGACTTTTGTGCCCGGAAAAAGTTCTGTGACCGCGGCGGCCATTATATGAGACGCGGAATGCCTTAAAGTATCGAGCGATTTTTCTTCTTTCATTTTATTATCCTGTTTATAAAGACAGCCGGGAGTTTGGAATCAGGAGCCGGGAGCGATTGTGCGCTTCGCGCAAATACTCAATCAACTCCGCTCTTCACTCTTCACACTTCAAACTGTCTGTTTTTGAATCGGCATATTATACAAAATTTTAACCGAATATCTGCCGTACGGAAAGCTCGTTATTGTCTATCTCTATTATTTTTGAAGGAACGGCGTTCACTATAAGAGTGCTGCCGAGCAGCGTCTGCTGTATTTTTTTGCCGTTTTCATTGTGGATATGGCCGTGGATCCAAAGCAGCGGCCTCATTTCAGATATAAAATTCCCGAAACACTTAAATCCGCTGTGGCACATATCCGACTTGTCGTGAACTCCCGCGACCGGGGCGTGCGATACGACTATTATATCTTTCGTTTTATGCAAAGCCATCGAATCAAAAAAACGGCGCCGCTTTACCGCCGACATCGTTTTTTTCACTATCTTTTCCATTTCGCTTTCTTTAAACTGGAATTTCCCGGGGTTATATCTCATCGAACCGCCGAAACCCACCAATATATAATCGCCGAAAATCTCGAATCTTCCATGAAGGTCTATCCCGCCGTGTTCAAAATCCGCCGTTTGAACCGCGCCTTTCGCGTCGAATTCGTAAAACTGCGAAGTAAAGTGATTGCCTACGACAAAATATAAACTTTTATTCAAACCGTCAGCCACGTACTCGAGATATTTCTTAGGCAAATCGCCGCAGGAAACAATGCAGTCCGTTTTGCAGAGTTTATTCGAATGCGCTTGGATAAGGTGCTCGAGATAAGTATCTTCCGTGTCCGAAACGGCAAGAATTTTCATATCGGGTTATTCCTTAAAGTCTTCTATCCTTTCTTTAATGCCGTGCAAAATATCTTTTATTTTAGACGGTATAAGATACAGCGGCTTAACTTTTTTATATTTTCTGACAAAATCGTGCGCGGTAAAATCAAACCCCACGTCGCGTCCCGCCTGCTGGCTTAAATAATATTTATGCTGCTGCATCCAGACGTAAAGGTCGGTGTAAGTTCTTTCGGGAAACCCGCTCAAAACGTCGTCTTCTTCCATAATCGAAACGGACGGAAGAAAGCTGTGCTCGTACCAGTGATACGAAGCGAAAATCATATGTTTTTTTGCAAATTCCCCTTTATTATAGCCGGCTTTATAATGTTCTATTTCGTCGAGCAGCTTCACATAGCTTTTCAGCTCCGTGACTTTTAAAGGATGCTTTAAAACCGCGTTTGACAGATAGGTTTTTGAAGAAAACGAATTCTCTTCAAGCTTAATCAAAAAATCCTTCGCGCTTTCCGTATCGTAAGAGTAATTTTTGATTATCGAAATATCGAACTCAAACTTTACTTCAAAAACTTCGGCGTCGATGAACTCCGCGTTAAAAACTTTTCTTGCCACGGCAGCCCTGTGATGCCCGTCAATTATAAAATAACTGTCGAGAACCTGATAAACCTGTATCGGAGGCAGATTGACTCCGGAAAGCATAGCCCTTTCGATGTTGGCGAACCTCATATTGGAATCGCCTCTGTAAGGCAGCATATTTTCCGAGAAATCGTTATACCTGTTGAGGCTTCCGACTATTTTTTCCGTACCTATAGCCTGAATGCCTTTGTTTTTTATTTTATATTTCTGCAGATTTTTTTCTATTGAGCCGAAATCTACAAGAATATCCCTTTCTTCACTCATATTTTTTCCTTTACATTTCTTTTGCGAAAGATTTTTACATTTTTGCGGCGGCGTTTAGGCGGGAACTTAATGAGCCCGGGCATAAGGAAGCAAAAATTCAAAAGCAGAGGCAAAAAGAAAAATGGGCGGAGAGGGAATTGAACCCTCACGGCTCTTGCGAGCCTCAGGATTTTAAGTCCTGTGCGTCTGCCAGTTCCGCCATCCGCCCATCCCGATAATCATTTCAAATTGTCTGAAAATTTAAAATTACTTGTGCGAATTATACTACATTTGCGGTCTTTATGCAAATTTGACTTAAACCGCCAAAAATCATAAAATTACAAAATTATACATAATAAATATTCGGATTTATCCCGTTAAGTTTATTGGTAAAGTTTGTCATTGGATAATCCGGTAATTAAAGAAAGGTTTTTGTTATGCCCACTATTAAAATTAACGCGGAAAAATGCAAAGGCTGCAGTTTGTGCCTGAAAGCCTGCCCGAAGCAATGCATATCGTTTTCACAGCAGTTCAACAAAGCCGGATACCGCTGGGCAACTCTTGAAAAAGAAGACGCGTGCATAGGGTGCGGTTTTTGTTATTTGGTCTGTCCGGACGTATGCATAGAGGTGTATAAATAAGAAGGCATACACGGGCGCGTAGATGCATGGTAAAGGCAACGGCGTTTTGCGGAAAAGAATAGTTTACAATCCGGGGTCTTAAACTTTTAAAAGGTATTATATGAAAAAACTTGTCAAAGGCAACATAGCGTTATGCGAAGGCGCGATAGCGGCCGGCATACACGCATATTTCGGTTACCCTATAACTCCCCAAAACGAGATCCCGGCTTATATGTCCAAGAAAATGGTTGAATTGAAACGGGTTTTTGTGCAGGGCGAATCGGAAATAGCTTCGGCGAATATGGTTTTGGGAGCCGCGGCAACCGGCAAAAGAGCGATGACATCGTCTTCATCTCCGGGAATTTCCTTAAAACAGGAAGCGATTTCTTATATGGCGGGAATGCAGATTCCGGCTTTGATAGTAAACGTCCAAAGAGGCGGGCCGGGACTGGGCAACATTTCGGGTTCGCAGTCCGATTATTTTCAGGCCGTCAAAGGCGGCGGGCACGGAGACTACAGGCTTATAGTGCTTGCCCCTAACTGCGCGCAGGAAATGTATGAATTTGCATACGATTCTTTTGATTTGGCCGAAAAATACAGAATTCCCGTTATGATTCTTTCCGACGGCGTAGTGGGACAGATGATGGAACCCGTAGAATTCAACAAACCCGAAATAACGGAGTTTGCCGATAAAAACTGGGCTTTGACCGGCTGCAAAGGAAGAGAGCCGCGTTCGCTTCAGTCACTCCTTATGAAAGACGGGGTGCTGGAAAAACACAATATCAATCTTCAGGAAAAATATAAGATTATTTCCGAAAACGAAGTTAAATACGAAACATTTATGACTGACGATGCGGAAATAATAATAGCCGCTTACGGGATTTCGTCAAGGATAGCAAAGTCCGCCGTAAAAATCGCAAGAAAAGAAGGCATAAAAGCAGGCCTTTTCAGGCCGAAAACGCTTTGGCCTTTCCCCTCTGAAGCGATAAATTCGCTGTCAAAAAACGGCGTGAAGTTTCTTACCGCGGAATTAAGCCACGGGCAGATGATCGAAGACGTAAAACTTGCGGTAAACGGAAAAGCGCCCGTAGAATTTTTAGGGCGTGCCGGCGGCGGAGTTTTTTCAGAGCAGGAAATGGTGGAAAAGATAAAAGCAATGTCAGAAGATAAGAGGGCAGGAAGATAAGATGATATGCAGCGGCAGCCGCTGTTGCTTATCTTCTTCACATCTTATTCTTTCTTTCATCTGAAAAAGGATTTTATGCAAAAAATATTATCAAAACCCGAAGCGCTTAAAGACGCGACTTTGTCTTATTGCCCCGGATGCGGGCACGGAATAATACATAGGCTGGTTGCCGAATGTATCGACGAACTGGATCTGCGCGAAAAGACCATAGCGGTCGCTCCGGTAGGCTGCGCTGTTTTCGCCTACGATTATTTCAATTTTGACGTGACCGAGGCCCCGCACGGAAGGCCCCCCGCGGTTGCTACAGGAATAAAAAGGACAAATCCGGATAAATTCGTCTTCACATATCAGGGAGACGGAGACATATCGGCAATAGGAATGGCGGAAACCATACACGCGGCAAACCGCGGAGAAAACATAAGCATAATATTCGTAAATAACGCCAATTACGGCATGACCGGCGGACAAATGGCGCCGACAACGTTAATCGGCCAGGTAACAGAAACTACTCCTTTCGGCAGAGACCCTAAAAGGGACGGCTATCCGATACATCTTTGCGAACTTCTTGCTACGCTTGAAGGCACAACGTATCTTGAAAGGGTATCGATATATAACCCGCAAAATATAATCAAAGCTAAAAAAGCAATTAAAAAAGCGTTTCAATGCCAGCTTGACGGCAAAGGGTTTTCTCTTGTCGAAGTAATTTCAAACTGCCCGGTCGATTGGGGAATGACGCCTCTCGACTCGATCAAATGGACCGAAGAAACTTTCATAAAAACGTTTCCGCTCGGGCTTGTCAAGGACAAGTCCGAGGCTTAGAGGGCTTCGAAGTTTGGAAGCTTGGTAAAAAATATAAACAATGTATAAAAATTTGGAAATATGGAAAGAATCTATTGCTCTTATAAAAACTGTTTATTCAGAGTGCGAATTATTACCGAAATCCGAAGAATATAATTTAAAATCTCAGTTAAAACGTGCGGTAGTATCTGTTGCATTAAATATTGCCGAAGGCAAAAATAGGAATTCCGCAAAAGACTTTGCTCATTTTTTAAATATAGCAGTAGCGTCGTTATGTGAAGTTGAGGCAATAATATCGATTTGCGAGGAATTGGAGTTTCTAAAACATAATACGAAACTTCGCAACAGTATTACTGTTTTAATAAAACGAACAAATGCATTAAGGACAAATTTGGCAAAATAATATACTTGTAGTTGCTGAGCTGCCGGACTTCCGAGCTGCTGAGCTTCTATTCCCGGAGTCATTATATGTACAACGAAATAATCATAGCAGGGTTCGGCGGGCAGGGCGTTTTGCTTGCCGGGACTTTAATAGCGCAGGCCGCTATCGAGCAGGGTTTGCACACCACGTGGTTTCCGTCTTACGGCGCGGAAATGCGTGGCGGGACCGCGAATTCCACCGTGGTCGTTTCGGCGGATGAAATCGGTTCCCCTCTGGCTTTTAACCCTAACGCTTTGATAGCTTTAAACGAGCCGTCTTTAAACAAGTTTATGCCGAGAATGACGGAAAAATCCGTAATAATAGCAAATTCTTCAATAATTTCGCAGGATAAAGAATATAAAGTCAAGCCTTACTTTGTGCCGGTAACGGATATTGCCGACAAAGAAATAAAAAATGTCAGAACGGCAAATCTCGTGGCCGTAGGGGCGCTCATTAAAGCTCTGGAAATTTTTGCCGACGCAAACTGCGAAGACGAACCGGCGCAAAAACGAAGACAAAGCGCGGATGAAGAAGGAGACCTTTGCGATCTTGAAGCCTCAAAGGTTCTCACCTTAAAAAGCGCTTTGACCGCATGCGAAAAAGCATTTGCTTCAAAACCCGAACTGATAGAAATAAATAAGAAAGCGATTCAGGCGGGATACGAGTACATAAAGGCAGAAGTTCAGAAGTTCGGCAGCTCGGAAGTTCGGTAACTGCATAGAAGCAGAAGGCCGGCTCGGCCGCTGTTGAACTTCCGAAAAAGGAATATAATCATGAATATAAGGCCTGCAAAGGTAACTGACGTAAAAGAAATACATAAACTTGTCGAGCATTATGCGGATAACAAAGAGATGCTGCACAGGTCGCTTAACTCGATATACGAAAACATTCAGGAATACGTCGTAGTTGAAGAAGAAGACGGTTCTATTATAGGCTGCGGCGCATTGCACGTGGCATGGGAAAATTTGGCGGAAATAAAAGCTTTGGCGGTTTCGGATAAATATACAAAGCAGGGAATCGGCAAACAAATAGTAGCCAGGCTTCAGCAAAACGCGAAAGATTTGGGCGTAGCTAAAGTTTTTGCGTTGAGTTTTAAGCCGGAATTCTTCCAAAAACTCGGATTCGGCGTTATACCCAAAGAAATGCTGCCGCATAAAATATGGAGCGAATGCATAAACTGCCATTTGTTTCCGGACTGCGGCGAAGTTCCTCTTTTGATCTCGCTTGATAAAAGCGACAGTTAAAGAGTTCAAACCGCGTATCTTATACATAAACTCTCAAACTTTTGATTCTTTACGCCTGCCGCCGGGAAATAATATTTTCTCCGGCAGGCGGATTATTTTGTCCCGCGATAACTAAAAAAATGCTAGAATCTGTAACAGATACAATAAAAAATCTTAAACAAATAATATTGATATGCGTATAACAGAACTTTCAATCAAAGGCGCTTTTTTAATCGAAATGGAAGCATTTATTGACGAACGCGGCTCGTTCGCAAGACAGTTCTGCAGGAAAGAGCTTTCCGCTTACGGGCTCGGCTTCGATATCAAACAATGCAATATATCTAACAATTATAAAGCCGGAGTTTTGCGCGGTTTGCACTATCAAAAGCAGCCTTACCCTGAAATAAAAATAGTTTCCTGTGTAAAAGGCTCATGTTTTGACGTTATAGTTGATTTAAGAAAAGATTCCCCGACATATTTGAAGTGGGTTTCTGTTGAACTTTCCGAATATAATAACAAAATGCTCTATATTCCTCACGAATGCGCGCACGGTTTTCAGACGCTTGAAGACAATACCGCGTTATATTATCAGCTTAGCGCCTATCATATGCCTGACTATTACGCCGGAATAAGATGGAATGACCCGAAAATAGGCATTAAATGGCCTGAATGCCGAAACAGAATAATAAACGAAAGAGACAAAAATTATGAACTCCTCTAAAAAAGTAATTTTAACCGGCGCTTCGGGACTGATAGGCAAAGAAGCGATTGAACCGCTTAAAAACCTCGGTTTTGACATTTACGCTTTAACGATAGACAGCCCGGAAGTTTGGACACACGGACGCATGAACGCATTGCAAAAACAAGTAACTTTAGTACCGTGCGATTTATTCAATCCCCAAGAAATCAAATCCGTATTTGAAAAAATTAAACCTTCACATCTGTTAAATTTCGCATGGGCAACTACGGGAGATTATTTATCTTCCAATATCAACTTTGATTTTTTAACGGCAAGCCTTAACCTTTTAAAACATTTCTCCGAAAACGGCGGAAAAAGAGCGATTTTTGCAGGCACCTGCTTTGAATATAAGTTCAAAATGACTCCCCTTAATGAAACCGACGAAGTCAGTCCCGAGACCGTATATGCAAAATGCAAAAATCATCTGCGGGAACTTTCGCAGCTTTACTGCGCCCAAAACAACGTAAGTTTCAGCTGGGGCAGAATTTTTTACGTTTACGGCCACGGAGAAAATGAAAAAAGGCTTACCGCCCACATAATAAAAAGCATTAAAGAAAACAAAGAAGTAATAATAAACAGCGGCAGCCTGATCAGAGACTATATATATTCAAAAGATATAGCAGGCGGTTTTGTGAAGCTTTTAGACAGCGGAGTTGAAGGCATAGTAAACATTTGCACAGGCAAAGGAATAACTCTTGCGGATTACGCGCTGACCATAGCAAACAAGCTTGGCCGTCCGGATCTGATTAAAATCCTGAACGAACCTACAAACCAGCCGCCGGTCATAATCGGCGGCAATACAAGGCTTACAAACGAAGCCGGTTATCAAATACAATATTCTTTAGACCGGGCTATTGATAATATTTTAAATGACAGGAACCGGTAAAATGGGAATCCTGCTTTCGATAAGCATTCCTACTTACAACAAAGCCGGCTATTTAAGAATAGCATTAGACAGTATTTTCGAACAAATCGACAATTCAATAAAAGATAAAGTTGAAGTATGCGTTAGCGATGACGCTTCTGACGATGAAACGGATAAAATTGTCGGACATTACCGCAGACTATACAAAAACCTTATATATTTTCGCTGGGATAAAAACAACGGAGCTGCCGGGAAAAATTTCTTTAAAGCTGTAGAAATCTCTTCCGGAAAGTTTTGTTGGCTTATAGGTGGCGACGATTTACTCGAACCCAACTCCATAAAATACATGCTTAATGAATTTCAACAAAATCCGGATATAGATTTATATTGGGCAAACATTAATTTATACGATATCGATAATAATATCATTCCGAATAAAGATTCAGGAATCTATAAACATGATATTATATTCAACAACAGCCGTGACGCAATGAAGCATATGGGAACGCATTTTGGACAAATAACTTCGTTGATATTTAACACGGATAGATGGAAAGATGCTAAAAACAAAGAATATTATTATAAATACAGCTATCCGCAACTCTACCCGCTGTTCACAATGTTAAAAAACGGATCAAAGTTGAAATATTTATCGACAAGACTCGGCGGATACCGTTACGGCAATAGCGCTTTCTTTCCTAAAGACACATATAAAAGATTCCATATTTTGATCTCGGAACACGATAGAATAACAAAAGACATTTTCGGGAAAAACTCTCCAGAAGCTGAAATTATCAACAAGTTGGTCATGAAACATCATATTTTTCCTACAATACTTTATTTTGTAAAATTGTCGCCGTATTATTCAATATCCTTTCAGCTAAAAGCCTTTAAGTTATTGTGCCGTACATATTGGATGCATTCTTTCTTCTACCTTTATATGCCGAAAATTATGTTTATTTTGTTCTGCCCAGCTTTTATATTGAAATTTATATGTTTTATTT
>JAISVT010000059.1 GCA_031271405.1 Candidatus Endomicrobium macrotermitis
CGGTTGAACTTGATATATTCGATCCTGAAATAATCGCCCCTTTAGAAAAGGAACGTATAAGAAAACTGTTTGACTTTTCAGAAAGAGATTTTATTTTTGCGTTTTGCGGAAGGATAGGAAAAGAAAAAAATATTGGCACAGTTTTAGATTTTGCATCTAAAACGTTTAAGCCCGACGACAATATAAAGATTCTTATAATTGGCGATGGCCCAAATCTTGAAGAACATAAAAAGCAGGCTGAAAATCATAACTTGTCTCAAAAGGTCAAATTTTCGGGAAAAGTAGACCACAAAACGCTGCCGGTATATTATAAAGCGTGCGACGCTTATCTCACCGCTTCTCTTTCTGAGATGTTTTCGATTTCAATGCTTGAGGCGATGGCGATGGGACTTCCGGTGCTGCAGCTTAACGACGAGATGAACTCCGGGCAGATAACTCACGGGGTAAACGGGTATATATATAAAAATGCAAAAGAAATGTATGGATTTATGGCTGATTTACGTGACACGCCTAAAGTTGAATATGAAAACCTAAAAAAACGGGTTCGTTCTTCTGTCGAAAAAATGGGGGCTGAGTCACTTGCGAAAAGTATACTTGAAATATATGAATCCGTGTTGAGCAAGGATTCACTGAATAAAAAAAAGAAGAGAAAAAAATTTATTATATGAAAAAGGTTTTAAAATTTTTAATGAGCAGGCTTTTTATTGTGAGCCTGCTTATCTCTTTGCAGCTGGCAATAGTTGTGTTGCTTGCGGTATATCTTGCCGATTTATTTTTACCATCGGTTACGGTGTTAAATGTTGTTATAGTAACGCATATATTAAATCGCAAAGGAAATCTTGCTTATAAAACCGCCTGGATAATTCCTGTGCTTCTTTTCCCTGTAAGCGGAACGTTTTTTTATCTTTTGTTCGGTTGGAGGTCTAAAAAACTTAATAATATTGAAAAACTGAGGGTCGCTCTAAAAAATGGCGAAAACCGCATAACCTATGAAAAGCAGATTTCTAATATAAGCTCATCGGCCATTAAAGAAATAAATTATCTTTCAAATGAGGCAAGTACCGGAGCATTTCGGGCAACCGAAACATCTCTTTTGCATCCGGGCGAAAAGTTTTTTAAAAAGTTGTTTAGTTCACTTGAAAGCGCGGAAAAATTTATTTTTTTAGAGTATTTTATAATTGAAAAAGGACAAATATGGGATAAAATATTTGAAATACTGCTAAACAAGGCAGAGCGCGGGGTAGAAATTCGGCTCATGTTTGATGATATCGGCTCAATTAGCAAACTTCCGAAATCTTTTCAATCAAATCTACGCGAACATGGGATCAAAACCGCTGCATTCAATCCTTTCAAGCCTTCTCCGAACTGGTTTCTCAACTATCGCAATCATCGCAAATACGCGATAATCGACGGAAAAACAGCCTTTACCGGAGGGATAAACATAGCTGATGAATATGCCGGAATAATTACGAGGTTCGGTTTTTGGGAGGATGCATGCGTTATGCTGCACGGAGACGCGGTTGACCGCATGACTGTGTCATTCCTGCAAATTTGGCATTTCACAACCGGCGAGATTCCTGATTACGCATGTTATATTACAAAATTTAAAGCCCAAAACGACGGATTGGTTGTCCCTTTTTCAGATGAGCCGATATTAGGCGAATATATAAGCGTTAGTGCGTATCTTAACCTGATCGAGGGCGCAAAAAAATATATTTATATCTGCACTCCATATCTTATACTTGACGACGTTATGGTTAGCGCGCTTGTCAGGGCAGCTAAAAGCGGAATAGACGTAAAAATAATTACTCCCGGAATACCGGACAAAAAAATTGTTTTTTGTGTGACCAGATCAAATTATAATTGTTTGATTAAGGCGGGTGTAAAAATTTATGAGTTTACTCCTGGTTTTTTGCACACTAAGTCTGTTGTGGCCGACGACTTAACAGCAATATTGGGAACCGCTAATTTTGACTTTCGGAGTTTTTATCTGCATTTTGAAGACGGCGTTTGGCTTCATAAGAGCAGCGCCGTTCTAGAGGCAAAAGAAATGTTTTTGCAGCTTATTCAAAAATCTGAACGCATATCCGATGACTTTTCCGAAAAGCTTCCGATTTGGAGAAAACTTGTCTATTCGTTTTTAAAGATTTTCGCGCCGCTTATGTAGGGCTGACAATATTGACAGCTTTTGATTTTTGTGCTATATTGATTTTGCTTATAGCAAATTATTATAAGGGGGACATAGCAATGGCAAATATTTTTGAGAGTATAACAGACTTGATCGGCGGCACCCCGCTGCTTCGTCTTAAAGGGTATGAGGCGAAAAACAACATTAAAGCCGGCATTATCGCAAAGCTGGAATACTTTAATCCCGCAGGCAGTATAAAAGACAGGGTAGCAAAGGCTATGCTGGACGACGCAGAGGCAAGGGGACTTTTAAAGCCGGGCTCGGTAATTATTGAGCCTACTAGCGGCAATACCGGTATTGGACTGGCGTCAGTGGCGGCGGCAAGGGGGTATAAAATTATTTTAACCATGCCGGAAACTATGAGCGATGAAAGAAAGGCGCTGCTGAAAGCCTATGGGGCAGAGCTTGTATTGACCGAAGGGGCGAAGGGCATGAAAGGAGCTATTGAAAAGGCGGAGGAGCTAGCTAAAGAAACGTTAGGATCTTTTATTCCCGGGCAGTTTTCAAGTCCTGCCAATCCGGCCGCGCACAGAGAAACCACCGGACCTGAAATATGGAAAGATACCGGCGGAGATATAGATATATTAGTTTCCGGAATTGGAACAGGGGGTACGATAAGCGGCGCCGGTGAATATTTAAAGTCAAAGAATCGGAAGATAAGAATTGTTGCTGTTGAGCCTAAGGACAGCCCCATTTTATCTGAAGGTAAGTCAGGTTCGCATAAAATTCAGGGAATAGGAGCAGGATTTGTGCCGGATACGCTAAATACCGGAATTTATGACGAGATAATAACTGTTTCAAACGACGACGCATTTAAATCTGCGAGGACAGTCGCTAAGACTGACGGCTTGCTTGTCGGAATTTCGTCGGGAGCCGCTTTGCATTGCGCGGCTGAAATATCGAAGCGGCCGGAAAACAAGGGAAAAGCTATTGTAGTCATTTTTCCGGATACGGGCGAGAGATATTTATCCACGGATTTATTTTGCAAATAACATAAGATTTTATAGCAAATTGCGTAAACATGGAAT
>JAISVT010000061.1 GCA_031271405.1 Candidatus Endomicrobium macrotermitis
GTCTCGTGTGATTATTTTAGAACAATATCCGAGAAGCGTAACGGTCGGAGTTTCAATCCCCTAAACATCGGGTCTCGTGTGATTATATGCAAAACCTCTTCCGGAGCAAAATAAACCGCCGTTTCAATCCCCTAAACATCGGGTCTCGTGTGATTATGAATAATGACTGTTGGATTTGTTTTGTCAATGATTGTTTCAATCCCCTAAACATCGGGTCTCGTGTGATTATGGATACTTTATTGACGTTAGTCCAAAGCCGCCGTGTTTCAATCCCCTAAACATCGGGTCTCGTGTGATTATTTGGTCTGATAAATATCGCCATCAGCAGTATGATAGTTTCAATCCCCTAAACATCGGGTCTCGTGTGATTATGAAGAAATGTACTCCTTATTGCTGAAAGCAATAAGGTTTCAATCCCCTAAACATCGGGTCTCGTGTGATTATAGGTAAATTATTTTTATTTATCAAATTCTTTTTTTTGCTTTTACAAAAAAACTTTCTCAAAGCAAATTTCTCATCGGTAATTACAAAATAACTAAAATGTGCAATAATGCATTGATTTTTCAAAGACCTTTCTGATTTTTTAATTTTTCTCAAACCGCAAAAACGTTAAAATTATATCAAGGTTTGAGGAAACTCCTATAAAAAGTAGTTTTCCGATTAATATATTGAAAAATGACGAACAATGCTATTTATTCAATATCTTCACTATTCAAATATGCCCTGTTCATTTTCATACCGAAATATATTTCTGATTTTTTAGGTTTTTCTTCTTTTTCAGACATATTATCCGTTATAAAAACTTCGGACAAGCAGCGTGTGCAGACAGCTTGAACTATAAGCCTTGCTTTATTGTCCCCTATTATATTTTCAAGAGCATGTTTTAAATCTTCACGCTTTCTTTTTGAAAGTTTACCTGAAAAACCCGTATATTGAAAACGGGAAAGTCCGTAATCCTTGCATTTTTCGGCAACTTTAGCGCGGATTTTATTTTTGCGGACATCATAAAAGACTAAAGTAATCAGTTCTTCCATAATTTACCATTTAAAAATAAACGGATCGTATTGTTTGTATCTACCTTCTAAAAAGCCAACTATTTTTCTGGCTTGTGACAAAATAATATCTGAAATCATTATTTTTTGCCCTTCATAGTATTCCGCTGACGACAAGCGGTCTATAATTTTTTCACTAAATTTTCGGCGGGTCTCCAAATCAATAAGCCCATTTGTAATTGTTATATTTCTGTTCAACATTATATAAGCTATAACGGTTCTGTCAACAATAGGAGCACGAAATTCTTCTATCAAATCAAAGACCAAAGATGGCTTCCCTTGCTGGTCGGAGTGCAAAAAACCTATATACGCATCTAAACCGGCTAAAGTAATTGCACTCCAGATTTTGGCATATAAAATTCCATAGCCGTAATTTAATAAAGGATTTACACAGTCTCTTGGAATTTTCCCCTTATTCAACCTTGCCCCAAATTCAATTTTTTCGGACAAAATTTGCCCCACAGCCTGCCAATAAAGTCTTGCCGATGTTCCTTCGTAGCCCATAATTTGCTGTAAAGTTACATCTGTTTCTAAATCGTGAAGAATTTTTTGCATAATAGCGCAGGTATTTTTGACTGTTTGAATTTTCAAAAGATTTAATTCTGTATCCGGTTTCAAATTTTTAACGGCATATTTTAATAGTGAAGACTGATTTGAAATTTTACCGCATACAACGCTTGCGGCAAAAGATAAACCAACTACAGATTTTTGCGCATTTATTTGAATTTTTTTGAGTTCGACTTTTTGCGGAGCGGACATCCCTTGCAGCAAAGCATAAGGTTTACCTGAAAATTCGTGAAAAGAAAGGTTTACTCCGGCTTTTGAAAACTCTTCTATTAAATCCGAGGAAAGCCCCACACCACGTGACATAATTGCGACAGTTTGCAGCCTGAAAAAAGGGAGTTCGTATATTGCTTTGTTGCTATCTTTAATAATAAGTCTTTCGGATTTTTTTGAAAGTTTAACACCGTATCCCGAAACGATAAGATACGAAAAATCTTCGGAAACTAAATAAAACAAATTTTCATTAAATTGCCATTTTATAAGCGTACCGAAAAACAAAGGATAGTCTAAAGAAAAATATGAGAAATCTTCTGAAGAAAATAATTCCTGCTGAACATAAGGAGAAGGCTTGCGGATATAATCTAAACCCATAAGAACTCTCTTATTAGAAAGAGATAAAAACTGTATTTATTTTAAATGCGCGGCTATTTTATCAATAAGAAACATACCGTTTTGCTCCTTTATATACACTCTTCTTGAATCATTGAAAGGATATATTTCTCTTTGATAACCATTAACATTTGTTAAGCTGTGAAATTTCAACGATTTTAGATTATATCTTTCTTCGCCAGTATCAAAATACATTGCGAGATTATCTATCTTTTCTCCTAACACCTTTTTTTCATACAAATTTAATTTTTCATAATCTTTTTTAAAATTATCGCTGAATTTCAACTTATCGCTTAGACTTTCCTGTAAAATATTATAGAATCCTTTTTCAAGCAAATCATTCCACAAAATTTTACCGTTTCCGGCTAATTCACATTCATTTTCATATACAAAATAAGCTGTTTTCGGTAAAGATTTTAACTGCTCATCGGAAGGTTTTTTCTCAAATGCTAAAAGCCTTAATGATTGTTTTTGAACTTCATTTAACTTAAAAGGTATTTTCGGAATTTCAATAAAATCCTCTCCGGCGGTTTCAAATTGGTATAAAATTTTTGCACCATAAAACATACCTAAAGACTGCATATATCCAGACCAACTCTTAAATCCGCCGGATAAAATAAAAACCGTTTCTCTTGATTTGTCATTGAATATTGCAAACAATTCGTTTTCGTAAAGAGATTTTATGCCTTCTTCGAAATTTTCTTTTGTATCTGCTTTAAGATTTTTAACAACTATTGCGCTTACAGTAATATTATATTTTTTATTAAGAAATGTGCTTAAAATTTTTCCGCTCTCTATTCCGGAATATGTATCGGTAGTCAAAAGATAAAACATATCTTTAGAAGCATTTTTCAAACAAGCGTTATAATAAGACAATATAGTATTTAATTCTGCAGATGCTTTTTTTAAAATTTCAATATTGTCGGTTTGTTCCAAATATGTTTCTGCCGAAGAAAAAACTTTATTAAACAGCTCTTTGTCTTCTTTGCTTAAGTCATTTTCACTTTTATTAGCATTCGCATATACAAATTTTTGATAAATATGATCCTCTAAATTTGTCAAAACACTTGTCCCGCATGTTATAACTATTGTTTTCATATATGCTCCTAAAAGTTTTTATTCTGTATTACAAAAACTTTATTAAAACATCAATCTTTGTCATATATAACAAAAACACTGTGAGATTCAGTTATGTTTTTAAAGTCTTATGTAAAAACTATATAAAATTTATAAATTATTAAATGTTTTAGTAAAAATATTTATAACACTATAAGGCTTTTTGACAAATCTATGCCTTAACAAAAGGAATGATATCAACCACAGGGTCATTGGGATTTTCCAATACTTCCAATAAACACCATCCGAAAGTTGTATTGTCCGACAGCGTTTTTTCTTTTGTTTGGGAATGATATAAAGCCATAGAAGCATATTCTCTTATATCTTTGGGCTTTTTTGGATTTCTTATTTCTATTTCGCGATATTCATCTATCGTATGGCTTTCAGCACCTATATAACCGCCAAGCCGGCAAAGATAAGTTTTATTCTTAAATTTTTCTTGTATTTCATCAATTTTAGGAAGCAAAGGATAATTTATTCCTATTTTAGAATCTTTTAAAAGACTTTTGCTGTAATCGTGAGTTTTGGATAAAATATCGTTTATGTTTTCAAAAGATATAAGTGTTTCCATATCTTTGCGAAGCTGCAAACTACCGTTAAATACGCTGCCGCTATTTATGCTTTCAACCATAACCGGAACGCTTCTATTTGAACGGTTTGCAACAGGTTTTTTTCTTTCCCTTACGGCATAAGCAATGTTTGTTTGAACATTGTTTCCTGTAAAATCCGAAGTTTTTAATGTAGTAAAAACATCTTTTTCAAAAGAGCCAAGCAGAAATTCTTCGGCTTTTTTCTTATCGGAAAAATCTTCGCCGTTTTTAACAAGATTTGAGATAAAGCCTGTTCTTAAAGCGCCCTTTAACGACGAACCTGAAATATACGCACTATGAGTATTAGGGCTTGTTATTGTTTTCTTTATGCCGAAATTGTTTATTTCATTCTTATCCGTGTTTTGCAAACACTTTTTATAATTAGCGACTATTTGAGGCGCAATTTTTACTTTTTTAAAACTTTGCGGTTTTATATCATAAATCAACTTCATTAGTTTTTGCAGGGAAAAAATATCGGCTTTTTGGCATAAGCTGTTAAATTCTGTCATTTTATTTTTTTCCTGTAGCTTGCCTAGCAAAGCATTTTCATCAAATTCACAAAGCTCGCTTTTTATATCGTCAATATAAAATGACACGGGCTGAAATTCTGTACCGTCTCCGATATAGACAGGAGTTAAGGTATGTATTCTGATGTCTTTGTTTTCAATATTGTTCATCATTCCTCCAGCCTGCAAGGCAAACATAGAGAATACCCTTGAACCACAGTATCCGGCAAAATATCAGACACACCTTTAATAGCTTTGCCGATAATGAATTGACTAACGGCAGATTCCCAATTACAAATTTCGGGAATGACAAGTAAAGCGGCTTCATCGGCAAAAATTACTGGCCTTTTAAACGGCTTCTTAGACACGGCAAGCTCTCCGCCGTGTTTCCCGTATCTTGTAAAAGGCTGAAAATATTTTAGCTCGTCTTTTTCCGAAGGAATAAAAGGGGATAAGGCGTATAAATAATTGCAACCGGAAAATTTCTGTTTAAAAATCGGGCTTTCTTCTATTGATTCTACTTCAAAATGGCCGTATCCGGAACTCGCTTTTTTACCATAACCTAAAATTCCTAAATTTTTAAAAGCTGCTTCTAAGTTTTCCTTATCAAAACGGGGTTCATCTATTGCGGCAAAAATAACAAGTTCTGTTTCATCAGAATAGAAAACGCTTTCAGTTGAAAACGGAGCAAATTCTCCCCCGCCGGTTGTTTGCGTCAACCTATTTATTGTATTGTGAGCTATATTTGTTGCACAAACATATATTTCCTTTTTTGCTTCATCCTTTTTATCAGGAAATTGCAAATCATTTATTTGCAGACAATTGCCTTCGGCATAAGAAAAATATTTCTTCTCATCATTTGTCCTTCTATCTTCAAAGCTTTGTTTTGGGAATATTAAATGATTAGGGCAAGCAGGGCTAGGGAAAATGTATTTTTTATCTTTTTTATAAAATGCCGACGAAACTACCATAAAAGGATTTGTATAGTAATCTTTCAATAAGTCTGATAAGTTTTCAATTTGGCAACAAAGAGCGCCAAAAAGCATATCGCCCTTTAACTGCGATACAAAGGCAGACTTTGGTTTAATTAGTATTTCATAGATTTTCATATTTGCTCCGGCAACTCAAAGTCCTCGCCGTTAAGTTTTAAGTCCTCAAACTTTATTCTTCCATATCCGCGAGAACCGCTTCCGCCAAGTGCGTCAAGCTCTAACAACCTCAAGCCTTTTTTAAATATTTCCATTAAATCTTTATCGCCTTCAAATTCTTTAACCGAAACGTTAAAAGCAAATTCAACACCTTCCGGAACACGCTCTATAAATCTCGGATTTGACGCTTCTGACGTTTTTCTGTCAATGGAGTTTTCAGATTTTACTTCGCTTAAAATATAATCTTTGGTTTTCTCATTTACATAACAATCTGCAAAAGAGAGGCGCGTAGCACCTATCTCGTCCTGACTATTTTGGTCTGCACTGTCGCCAAAAAGTTTTAACAATTTTATAGCGTCATCGTATTCTTTAATTTTATCTTTCTTATCTTTATCGGAATACAAGTACTTACTTTGAAAAACTTTACCGCCCGTATGGTTTATAAGACCTAAAGACAATTCCAACAAAGAACGGATTTTACCTTTTAGCGATGAGCCGGGAATATACGGCTGCAATGTTTTAGGATGTTTTACAACTTGACTGTCTATACCTCCAATGTGCATTTCCGCATCACCCGCGCCAACATGCAAACCTGTTTTTAAGACTATTGTTCCAGTTAATTGTTGTATGGAATTTAATTTCATTGTTTTATGCTCCTATTTTGGTTGATATTGTTTATAAAATGCCATAAACGCTTCAAAAAAGTCGGCAAAAATCATAAATTTTTCAACTTCGTTTTCTTTAATCTCGTTAATTAAATCACTGAAAAATTTTCTGCATTTTTCGGACATATTGCCTCTTGCTTTTGAATATGCAAATTTAGCATTAAGCATTTTAATATATGGCAATTTCTTATTAAACTCTTCGTTTTCTTTTTGAGTTTTAATATGCGGCAAAACTTGTGTCTTAAAACTTACAACTTGGTCATAAAAATTACGCATTTGAGAATATGCAACACCAACTTTTTTCACTTTTCCTTTATTATCGGTTACTGTTTCATTAGCAATTTCTTCTGCTTTTTTTCTTGCTGTTTCAGAAAATAAATCTGCATTTAAGATAAGAAATGCCATTATTTCCCCCTTTGCCTGTTTTGATATATATTTTTCCACAATGCCGCTTTTAATATGCCGCGCTTTTCTTTTTTCTCTATCATTTCGACAAAATAGTTTATTAAGCTTTGCTTATCGCTTTGTTCTTTTATTTTATCGTTTCTGCCGATATAATAATTAAGTAAAGCACGCCACTTGAAGCATTGAAAATCTTTTATTGAAAGCAGTTTGTTTGTATTTGCTTTATTTTTAACGTCTTCTTCCTCTTTCGCCATTTTAATGAAAGCCATAAGCTTAACAAGCCCTGCGGAATTTATTTTTTGATCTTCTATCAATTCTTTAATTTTTTCATCGGTCTCGCTTAAAATACCGCTATTAGCCCAGCTGATTGTTTCGCCAAAAAGAGTTAAAGCATTTTTTTCTTTTACATTATGCGCTTTTGATGCCGACAGCGCCTCTTCCGATAATCTGTAAAATGTCTTTATAGGCTCATTGGGCTTTAATACAGCAATGCCTGCGCTAAAATTAACATTGCCGCAGAAATATTCTTTAAATTTTTCTTTTAAATGTAGAGACAAATCAATTATTGTGTCCCACTTGCCGATTAAGAATAAATCATCGCCGCCTGCAAAAACGGTATAGACATCTGAAAATTTCTTATTCTCTTTTAATTCGCTTGGAAGCCAAACGGTAAAAAATGCGTCTAACTGCCGGCTAAACGTAGCCTGTTTTGACAAACTTGTATCGGGTTTTGAAATACCGTCCGCAAAAAGCGTGCCTAAATTATCTATATCGGCTTTTAATACTGCTAAACCATTTATTCCTTTTACATCATCGCCTGTGATTTTTTCAAATCCTTTTACGTCACCTTCATCATTTTTAGGAACATACGCTGCCGATGAATTTAATTCAACTGTATCAAAAATACCAAAAATCGGGCTTTCTAATTTACATTCTTTTTTGTCTTTAACAAGTCTTGTGCCGATTTCAGTCAAGTCTTTGCATATTAAACATTCATCATCAACACTTGCTGTTGGGCGTTTACCACAATAATCACATATTTTCTCTCCATTTTGGAAATAATCGCCAACAACTCCCAATGAATCGATAGATAATTTTTGAAATTTCTTTATTTCAAGTTTTTTTGCGATATTTTCGCCAAGTTTTTTAACTCCGCCTTTTTCAGTTATGTCTTTTCCGGCAAACTCAACATAAGCAAAACCAACGCTTACTTCCCCATAAAACTTTTCGACAAGCCACTTATTAATGCCAGTTTCGGTTTTGGCTATTTTTTCTTTTATCTCATCCGTATTCGGCAAAATTGCAGTAATCGCTCCGGCGGCATTCATAATTATTGACGTATGCGGCAGTCCGCAATTGCGGCATAACAAATCCGCAGCTTTTTCCATAAGCAAAGAAATATAATACGAGCGGCCTCTTAAAATTTTCGCCGATTTTTTATTTGTAACAGCGCCCTGCGAAAAAATAAAATCCTGTATTCCGTGAAATTTTATTTTTGTAAATAAAAATTTCTTAGTTTCATTATCTTCAAGCGCAGATTTATTCTCTTTTTCGTCTTTCTTGTGATAAACATATAAAGCCGACGCCAGTGCGGACGTTGTACGGGCATGGTCGTATAAAGAAACATCCGTTATAACGTCTTTTACCGTAGCAGATGGTACGCAATATGTATATTCTTTATTTAATTTATCAAAAGTTTTAAACCATGCTTCAATATCCGTATAAATTTTTAAATCACTCAATTTTTGCCAAAATTGGCTGAATAGTTCTTTATATGTTCCTGTAAAATCGTCTCTTTCTTTAGGAAAGATACTTTCCGCGCTTAAAGGCGACAAAGAATATTGAAAACGCCTGTCATCATAGTTTTCTATGCCGCCTTTTATCTCGTCAAATATTGACATAAGGCGGGTTTTGGCATAATCTTTAATTTTAATATCTTTTGAAGCATCTTCAAATTTTTGTCTGTCAGTTTTTGCCGATAGCTTATCTGCAACGGTTATTATTCTTTCTCTCCAAGCATTATCCTGAATGTGATGTCTTGCCGCCATATTTATAAATGTTTCTTTGTCAGCTTCAATTTTAAGTATGCTTGATTGCAATAGATTTTCAACAACATAAGCAGTATAAAGTGCATGAACGTGAGAATCTTTGCCGTCAGAACGTTTTGGCTGATAAGTTTCACGTTTATTTAGAAACTCATCAGTTGGCTTGATATCGGAATATCCGTCATGTTTAGCTCTCTCTGCAAATTTGCCGATATCATGCATAAAAGCGGCAAGAGCTATTATTAAAACGTCTTCAGGTGTTTTATTATACTGCGTCATTTTTCCTCCGAGATGGATAAACTATATTTTCCATTGCCGAACGTTGCATTTTTTCCGATGTGAATTATTTCGCCCAGCTGCAAATACGGCATAAAGCCGGTCAAATCGCCTTGAAATATAATATTTCCAACCAGTCCGCCGAATTCCATTTTAGCATTTTGTCTTGACGAATACCGTGTCCAGTCTTGCCAGCGTAAATTACTTTTAATCGGTTTTATATCGCGCGTTATATTTAATAAACTGCGATGATCTATTTTTGGGTCATAACAGCAATGATATTTAGCTATTGCGTTTATGCGGCGAGTAAGCGATTGAATTATCATTTCAAAAGTTAATTCTTTGGGTTTAACAAGTTTATTTGCAAATTCAAAACGTAACGGAGAAAGAAAATTAAAAGCAATCAAAGATTGCGGTTTAAAATCCGAGCCAACAATAGTATTCCAAGAATGCATAACAGGCTGGGAAAGAATTTGAGAGCCGTCAAAAACTTGGATTGCCGCGTCGCTTGAGGTGCTACTAGCGTTCTTTGCAATGACAGAAGAAAGAGAAAATTTATAACGACGTTTTGTTAATCCCGCATTTCCGAGTTCTATAAAACTATATATAAAATGCGGTAGATACTCTATCGCTTTACCAAACAGCGTCAACTCAAAAGAAATCATATCTCCTGTTCTATAAGAGCGGCGAGCATCGTCAAAATCACAATCCGAAAAAATATACGGGCGTGCTATATCGGCGGCATCGCGAGTTTCAAAAATAACATAATAAGCGCAGGTTTTATTTAAAGGACATTCTTTGCAGGATTTTGACAAACGGTTTGCACAATTTAAAGATTTGAAAATATGCCCGAAACCGCCGCGCAGCATTGATGCCTTATTTAACGGCAAAAGCATATCTTCTAAAGCTTTTAAGCGGAATTCGCATTTACAAAATTTAAAGGCTTCGTTTAACAACTGTGCCTCCAAAATACAAAAGCAATATTACCATTCTACAAAAAAACTATCAACGAAGAAACCCCTGCCGGGAGTTTACCGGCAGGGGGCGTATATGTTTTTTGCCTTTAAAATTACGCTATCAGTTTCTTTATTTTCAACGAATTTTCTTTTATGACTTCTGAAATTGCCGAAATGATTGTTTCATCGAATTCTTTTTCCAACGCGGCTATTTCTTTGCCTGCAGTTTCCTGCAGCGATTCGGATATTTCTAAAAATTCCCTTTTAAAAGCAGGGTACGAGTATGAGATTTCCTTACAAAAACCGCTAAAACTGTACACGTTTAGTTTGTCTTTATCGTATTCTCCGATTTTCATAGCCATTTTTCCGGTCAAATTCGGATATGCTTGTGTTGAAATCAAATCGTATGCGGGCGCTAAAGAAGGTTTTCCGCCGAAATATATAAGTGAAAAATTTTTGGCATGGGCGTCGTTGTTGCCGATCAAAAAGTTAAACATTAATATTTTCATCATTTGTGCGATATGTTTTGCCGGGGTGTTTGTTATGGTCAGCAATTCAAAACAATCTTTAAATCCGGGGCCGCCGTTTTCCTGATATTTGTTCGCGCTTGCCTTGCCGAGCGCCTGGCAAAAATCTTCCTGATGTATTCTTTTTACTTTATTGTCTTTTATCTGCCTGTCGTATCTTTCTATTAACAAATATTGAATGTCCTGCGCTTTTCGGATTTCAACATTGGCGGTATTTATGCCTGCTTTTTGAGCAAGCCGCATACAAAAAAACTCGTTGAGCACGGTATCTTTAAGGTTTTTTATAAGCGGTTTTATTATATGCGTTGTAGGCGTGTGATTTTTAGGGAAGCATATTTTGCCGTCTATTATTGTTACGGCGGCTTTATCCTGAACGCCGGCAAGCGACAGCCTTATTTCATTTGACGGAGACTCAAAAAACGGAGCGGCAGGCAGATTTTCTATATGTTTTGCCAAAGAATCTTCCGCTTGAATTTCCACTTCCGGCTCAATAAATTCTTTTTCTATAACTTCATCGGCCGGATTTTGCAATGTTAAAGCGCCGGCGCAGTCATAGCCGATGGCGCTTAATAAAGAAAAATCGTTGTTTGCGTTTATGCCGAAAATTCTGCCAAGCATATTTCTGACTTCGCCGTTTTCGGGAAGTAAACCGTTAAAATACGGGCTGCATTCATTGTCGTCAAAAATTTTTTTGCTTAAAGGCAGACTGTTTGAAACGGCGGTTTGGGCATTATCATTATAAACAAACTCGAGTTTGCCGTTGTTTGTTTGGCGCAAAATGCCTGTTTCTTTGCCGTATAATCTGACTGATAATTCATTATTCATATTTATTTTGTCTCTATTTCTATGCCGAGCATAAGCAAAACGCGCAGAGTTTTACCGATAACGGCAGTTTCTTTTCCCTTTTCCAAATCGACAATAAACCGTACGCCCACGCCACAGGCAGCCGCAAGCTGCGATTGCGTAAGCCCCTGCTTTTTTCTTTCCTCTTTAATCAAAGCCGCAATATCCGAAGATTTTTCTATAATCATATATATTCCCTATTAATTTTACCGTTCGGGAAAATTATAACTGTTTATGGTATTTTTGTCAATTATTTTTACCGCTCGGTAAATTTATGTTGCAATGAATAAGAAATATACCAAAACCAGCAAGCCAAGCACTATTCTGTACCAGCCGAATACTTTGAAATCGTGTTTTTTGATATATCCCATTAAGAAACGGATAGAAATAATCGATACTGCAAAGGCAACCGACAGGCCGATAAGCAGCGTTATTGTTTCGGCCGCGGTAAAGTTTAGTCCGAATTTTAAAAGTTTCAGCGCGCTTGCGCCGAACATAACCGGCACCGCAAGAAAAAACGTGTATTCCGCGGCGACCGTCCTTGAAACACCAAGCAGCAGCCCGCCTATTATTGTAGCGCCCGAGCGCGACGTACCCGGAAAAACCGCCGCGATAAGCTGAAACATGCCTATTATCAAAGCCGCCGCATACGTTATTTGCGCTATAGAATTTACTTTGGGCAAAGCGCTTTTGTTGCGGTTTTCAACAATAATAAAAAACACGCCGAAAAGTATAAGCATTATTGCCACAACGGTATAATTATAAAAAAGCTCGTTAAGTTTATCGTCAAACAAAAGGCCTACTACCGCAGCAGGCAGGCACGAAACCGCTATTTTTACCCACATTATTACGGTATCTTTTTTTAAGGCGATTTTCTTGTTTTCAAACGAAACCGGAAGAAGCGTTTTCCAATAAAGCGCTGCTACCGCAAGTATCGAACCGAACTGTATTACGACCAAAAACATCTCTTTGAAAGCGGCGGATATGTTCAATTTTATAAACTCGTCGGCAAGTATCATATGGCCTGTGCTGCTTATAGGCAGCCACTCCGTAACGCCCTGTATAATACCGATAATAATAACTTTTACGATTTCTAAAAAGTCCATTTTTGGCCTCAATGATATGATTTTGTCAAATTACTTTACAAAGTGATATGTATTTTGTCAAATGATTTTACAAAATAGGGTGTTTTACGGTTTTTGGGATGAAAAGGGCTGGACTTTGCTGACACCGGCAAAATGACATAAAAACATTATTAATTTCTCTATTCTTTAGAGTTTTTAAGAGCTTTTTTATCTTCTTTTTTAATTCTGCGTTCTACTTTTTTAACATCTTCCTGACGTCAGGAAAATGGTCTGATATTTTCTGCCATGCATTAACGCAGGATTCCTTTGCTTTTTCAATCACTTTTGCAAAATTTTCCCACTTTGAATAACCTATAAGTTCCTGTAATTCGTGCGCTCCAACACTCAATACCGCTAACTTCCGTTGCAGCATTCTCGAATTTGATAAATAATTCTTTGATTTCATTCGATTTCATCTCACACCTATATATGATTTCTGAATTATCCCCTGACAGGCAGTTGTTACCCTGCGTAGACGAAGTCTCTCGCAGGGTCTATAGAAAAGCCGTTATTTACAGATCCTGCGGCTACGCGCAGGATGACGGACTTTACTAATGCTCATAATGGGATAATTCCGTATGAATTTTATAATGCAGCAATTTCCGTCACCCGCCGTAACTTTTTAAGCGCACCCAAACGCTGCTGCGGAGAGAATTTTGACATGAAAATTTATCCTTTTACATTTCTATCTTATTTTGGACATTTCAATTTTTTTCTTTTTTCAGTCTCAATTTGTTTGACGCCTTTTTCGGTTTTTGGCAAGTTTTCGGGCATTGTTCCGCCAAGCTCTTTAATCGTTTACCTTACTTTTTTGCCGACTTCGTGATGAGCATAATTTGCCTGAACTTTACCTTTAATCTTTTCCCTTCTTAATTTATCTTCGGCTTGCGTAGTTCTGAACAAATTGGCGGCAAGCTCCGTGCTTCCCATATAATCCAAAGGGCGTTCTACGCCCGCTTCTTTTGCCGCAGATGCAAGTTTTTTATTATGGAATTTCATTTCGTTTCTTAACAACAAACGTTTTTCATTCTCGGTTATCTCCATATTCCTGTCCGATAACTCTTGTCTCCGCGTTTGTATGGCAAAATAAGTTTGACCTATTGAAACAAGTGGCTTTGCCGGGTCCGCATTTTGGATAACAAGATAACATGCGTATCTGGATAGAGCGAAATCTTTAATTTCCCTGTTTGCTCCTTTGGCCAAATGTATCATTTTGCTAATATCAGCAAAATGATAATTTACGTCGGCGCCAATTGTTTTGGCAGAAACTATGGCTTTTTCCAAAACATTTTCAAAATTACGCCATTGCCCATATTGAAGTAATTCTGATAAATCTCTTGCGTACCATCTTTCGATACCGTTTTCATCAATAACTTTAATTTCTTCAAACGGGCTTTTGCTTTTTAATGTAATTTCTGTCATTTTCATTCCTCCGGATCAAACTAAATATAATCTTATCGCCACAATTTTATCTCTTTAGCTTTTTACGTTATCTTCTTTTAAACCTAAATAATTTGATTTGCTTAAAACGGATTTACCGGTTTTCTTTTCAATTTCTTTGCGCGTGTTTCCGGCAACTGCTCCGGCCTCGGCAGCGTCTTTGCTTAAATTTTTTCTTCCTGTCTTTTTCTTCTTATCCTTGCAAGGTATTGCCTGCCTTTACCTCTACGAACTTAACGTTATAATTTTTTTCGAAAAACTCCATAAACGCTTCAGCCAAAGGGTTTAATTTTCTTGCTTTTTGCAGTATCGGCGCCATTATTTGCTACTTTTGGTTACCATTTTGTTGGTATCAACAAAATGGTGCGATAATACAAGTTTATCTATAAAATGTATTATCTATTATAGAATACGCTTGTATGCCAAGCCAAGCAGGGTTACGGGTTTTTGGTTAGATTTTAAGCAAAAAAAATGAAGAAAAGGAAGGTTTTCAGAGATAGTTTTTAATTTCCATTGGCTGCACAATATACAAAACATATCATATTCTGATATGTTTTGTTAATCTGTAAAAAGAAGTTCTAATTGATCAGATATAAGGGAAAGATGTTTTGAATTTATAAATATTTTATTTCCCGGATTTTCTGCGGTTGCAGTCTTTGCATAGCATCTGGCAGTTTTCGACAATGGTTTTGCCGCCTTCATGCCAAGGTGTTATATGGTCTGGTTCCATTTCTGTTATATCAAAATGCTTCTTACAGTTTTTACAAATGCCCTTTTGCTTTTCATATGCTTCTCTTTTTATATTGTCGTTAAATCTTCGAATATTCAAATGCTTTTCCTGCCCATCTAACAAATACTCATAAATGCCGGATTTTTTCGTAACATCTTCATCTTTCATAAATTTGATGACCTCTCTTTCTAAAAAGGCCGAATCAAATTGTTTGTCCTTAAACTGATTATAAAGATTTCCCCAATTTACGCCTTTCATTTCTTTTCTGTAATTGGAAAATATAACTTTTACCCAGTTAATTACATTTTGAAAATATAGCCATAATTCATTTGCGTTAGGTTTATGCTGATGCTTAGACATATAATCTTCTATCTCATCATTGCTAATCCATTGAATTGCAGTTTCTAAAAATTCTTGGCGAATTGGCGAGCCGTTAAGATAATCTTTACCTAAAAGATATGCAGCGCAATTTGTCTTGCTAAATTTTAATTTAGCATCTGCAAGCCAAGAACCAGTATAAACGGCATTTCTTAGTTCTTGATCTGCTAATTTTTCTCCGGCAATGTTAATTATTTTGAACCAATCCAGTTTTTCTTTATCCGTGCCATCACAAAAATAAACCATAAGGTTATAATTTAAAATTTTTTCTTGCTCTTCATTTGTAAGGTTATGAAAAAACAAAATATTGTTGCCTTCTGATATACTAAATTCGCCTTTTATGTACTGGCAAATGCTGACAGTTCTCTGTTGTCCGTCCAAAACTTCAAAAGAATCGCCATTATTTACCCAATACATAACATTGAGTGGAAAACTCTTGCGGATAGTTTCAATAACTGCATTACGTTGTTTCTCCTTATAAATAAACTCTCTCTGATACGGTGGACGTATATTTAACTTTCCGTTATAGCCAAAAACACCCTCTTCTGCATTATCAACATAGTTTTTTACTATTTCTGAGATTGGAATTTGTTTAGGATCAATATTCATGTTAATTTCCTCTTCTTTATTAATATTCTTGTATAAAGCCTTTTGCCATTGATGTAAGGACGCCCTTTTTGAATAATTATATCTATTCCTGTTTGCCCTAAAATCTCAAACTGTTCAGGATTACATTTGTCTATAAAGGTAGCAGGAACTCCCATAGCCGCATCATAATCGCAAGGAATTTCAGCCACTTTGCTAACTTCTATCGCATCATAATTGTCATATTTTGGATATTTTATCGGATCATATTTCTCGTAAAGGGTTAACTTTTCATGCCTCTTATTTACATCTAAATTGGTAAACCATCCGACATTCCCAAATTGTTTTATAGAACCGTCAGGCTGTACAAATTTTTTGACTTTATTATAGCCACGCCATATTTTATTATCTTTTATAAGTTTGAAAATCCCTTTATATGCTATGGCATTATCGTTTCCTATTATTAAAATCTGCTTATTATATTCCATTAATTGTGCAACATATTCTCGAAAAAGAGAAAATGGCGGATTTGTTATAACTATGTCTGCTTTTTTCAATAATTCAATACATTCTGGTGATCTAAAATCTCCGTCTTTTTTAAGTTTTGCTTTAACGGGTTTATTTATTCCGTCATATTCTAATTTATATGAGTTTTTCCCAAAATGTGTTGCTATAACCTTTTTTAAACCTAAATACTTAAAATTGATAACAAAGTATTTCCAAAAATTGCTCATCTTTTCATCACAGTTTTGGCAGGGTGAAAATAAAATATTGTTCCAATCGCATTTTTTTCTAAAATCGCAATGAGGGTCATCGCAATTACAAAATACAATTTTATCTTTTAATTGTTCTTTATAATGTTTTAATTCATTTTCTATATCGGGAAGCTGAGTGTAAAATTCATCATTTTTTTGTACTTTTGCTTTATGTAATGTCTTGTTAGGCATTTTATGCTCCCAATAAAGTTGGAAGCGCAAATAAAAAGGCGACGAATTTTTATTAGCCTGGTCAAAGTCTAATAATAATCGCCGCCTCAGCCTGTCTCCGAAGAGACAGGCAAAAAGCAAACGATTATTTTGGATTGACCAGGATTTAAAAGAGTTCCCTCTTTATAAATACTGCGCGGCCTTTCTCCGCGCTTCCAAAATAATCTATTTAGTTGTTTGTACTTATCAAAGCTATACTACCTTAACTAAAGTTTCAAGTTTATTTATATTTTCTTTTCTTGTTCTTTTTGTATATCCAAGCTTATCACATACATTTTCAATTTTGACAGCAAATTTATCCGCTTCAAGTCGCGACATTGCCAATTTTGTATCTTCTCTATAGCTATTATGCCATTCTACTTCATCATCTAGTGGATGCTCTGGTCTAAAATCGACAACATTGAATATTTTATGTTCAATTTCTGTTATCCAAGCAGCCCCAACTTCAGCGACAGCACCCCATTTCGACTTACTCTCATGGCTTGTAATAAAAATAGCATATATTTTTTGAGTTGAGTAACTATTTACAAAAAAATCTCTCAAATATTTATAAATACTTACCCCTTCCGGAATACGCGCTATTTCGTCATCACAATTTGTATATATAATATCTTCTGGAGACACACTATTGAAAATCAACATATTATACACGACATCTGATAAATCTTTGTCTTTTAATGTCTGGCTAATCAAAATCTTTTTCTTTTGAATATCAATAATATTCTTAATGCCTAATTCTGGATTATTTTCATTGATCGCATCTTCCACTATACCTTTAACTCCTTCTGCTGGAATTCCGAATTTCTCTGATATTTTTTGAGACGCCCTTTTAGATGTTTTATCCCTAAAATTATCTACTTTTTGTTTCAATTCTTTTTCTTTATCAAGCTGTTTTTTCAATTTATCTTGCTCGCTATTTTTATTTTTTAAATCAACAAATATATCACGCATTTTCAATATTGAAGGAAGCAAATCTTCTCTTACATATTTTAATACGGACTGATAGCGAGGATCGTCTGATTTATAACCTTGTCGATTACTTAATGCCATATCAGGCAATTCAGTTAATTCAAAAATATCTATATGTAGCTGACCAACAACATATACCTCTTGTAGCTTGTTTTGCCCTACAACAGGAAGAATATTGAATTCACCCATTTTTCTATTTGCATAAAGAGAAACAAAATTATCGGGGAAATCTGTCAGTTCAACCTTTCTACCTCTTGTGGTCAAATATGTACCAATCCAACCTTTAATTTCTACATTGTACTGATGTTCTTGATCATGTTTATCTTTCATTGTGACAGGTGTTGAATACGTACTTTTATTTTTTATAAGTTCATTTCTTTTTTCTTTAAAATCTGTACGCCAATAATTTGACAAATAAGAAAATTCCTCTCCAAGAATTATCAATGTACTCAACTCTCCCATCATTTCTTTATCAAAATTTTCAATGATATCGGTTTCACTGCCTCTAATTAAATGAATTTTAAAATTTTTATCAACTAACGGAAAAATTTTTAACAGATTTCGTTTAACTGCTTTTAAAGTATTGTGCAACCTATATTGAGGATTTTGCATTACTACTGCAGTTCCTTGTGTGATCTTTTCACCCTTTATATCATCTTCATTAATTGGTATTAATAAATTATCCTTATTTATATGCCTTGATAAAACAAATCCAGATTTTTCTCCATAAGCAATAGTTTTTATTTGTACATTTTCAGAAACCGATAGAGCTGCTAATTTTCCAACTCCTTTTCTACCCATTTTTTTACGTTTAAACTCTTTCGTATATGCTTCGTCTTCGGTATTTCTTGATACGGCTGCAACATTAAGATATTTATTGATATCGCCTTTAGAATAGGACATTCCTTTACCGTCATCTTCAACAGTTATATCATCTTTATTGGCAATAATATAAACATTTTTAGCATCGGCATCATAGGCGTTTGCTATAAGTTCCGCTAAAACATAATAAATATTAGTATAAAGACTGGGGCCTAATAATTCTAAAATTCGAGGATCTATATTTATTTTGTATTCTCTTTGACTCATATCATTTCCTCTTGTTTTATATTATATGATTCCAAATGTTTTTTTATAGAAAGACCGATTATTTTCCCAAGATCAACAGGCACGGCATTACCGATATGACGACTTATTGTCCTTATTGTCATAGTATCTGTGTTTTCAAAAAATTTGTACTCTTTAGGAAAGGTTTGCAAAAGAGCGCCTTCTCTAAGCGATAAAGCTCTATCTTGTTCAGGATGACCAAAACGACCTGTTCCCAAAGAGTAAAATTGAGTAGTGATTGTTGATGACGGTTTATCCCATTTCATACGTCCATACACACTGCTATACGTTTGTCCGCTACCTTTTTTATGGCAATCCAGTATCAGTTCTTTGTCCCAATCTCTCCATGTGCCACCTTGAATCGATTGTCGTATGCGCAAAAGGTTTTTGTCTGATAATTGTGCAGATCTATGTAATGGGTCTTTTTCATTCGTTTCTCCGCTATTAATGGCTGGAAGATTTCCAATAACGTCTCTAACCGTTCTTTTCTTTACTTTTTCTGCAGGTGGAACAATAGCAATATCTCCAAATTTGGAAGCTAAAAGGACAAGTCTTTTTCTGTTTTGCGGCATTCCATATTTACTACAATCAACAACACTATATGAAACATTATATTTCAATTCTTTTAGCTTTCTGACAAAATTTTTAAATATGCCATATTTTCTTAATTGTGGTACATTTTCCATTGACACGACTGCCGGTTGAATGTTTTCAATATGCTGTGAAAAAAATGTCAGTAGCTTCCATTTTTTATCATAGATTCTATTTTTATATTTTTTTGTTTGTTTTGAAAATGTTTGACATGGAGCACATCCAACCAATATTTTCGTTTCAACATTCCCATAAAGAGAGTTTATTTCTTCTGAAGAATATCTTGATATATCGGCACAAATAAAATTCGAACGATTATTTTCGACATATGCATACTCACAACTGGGATCATTATCTATACCGGCTACGACATTCAATCCGGCTTCTTTTAATCCGTAAGTTAATCCTCCGACACCACAAAACAAATCAATTACCGCTGTATTCATTGGTATTTGCTCCTATGAATTTTATTATTTTGTTAACACATTTATTAGTATTTTTAAGTATGTCTTTACCCCAAAAGCGAATAACAACCCAACCTTCTTTTTTCAACCGTCTCGTAACAGATTTATCTCTTTTAATATTTGTTTCTATTTTGTTATACCAAAATTTTTTATTTGAATGAAAGTCTTTTTTACGAACCAACCAATCTTTTCCATGCCAAAATTCACTGTCGCAAAATATTGCAAGTTTGTACTTGCGAAACACTATATCGGGCTTGCCAATAATATTTTTACAGTTTTTGCGATATCTGCACCCTTTAGCCCAAAGAGCTTTTGCAAGAGTTTTCTCAATTATACTCCCTGAGGCCTTGACGGCTTGCATCACTTCTCGTCTTTTTTTCTTTGTAAATATGTCCATAAATTAGTAGCTACGCCAAAACTCTTGAACTTTTATTTGTCTTTACAGCCATCGACAGATTTATTTTATCAACAATAACATCATCTTCTTCATAATAATACGAATAATCTACACCTTTCATATATATTTGGCGGTCGTTGATTTTGTCGGTCAGGGCACCTGAGAGGAGTTTTTTATCGGCTATTTCGTTAAAAGTGTTTTCGGGCATTTGGTCTATTGTTTTCAAGGTTTCCGGCAGAAAACGCGCTATGGCGAATTTAAAACCGCCTTTTGAAATGTTTTGCGTTCTGATTTTTCCGGCAAAGCCGTACAGTCCGCCGAATATATATGCGTGGATTTGCTGCAAAGATTTGGTTGTGCCGATATCTTTTGCATCAATAAGATTGCTTTCTAAAAAAGTATATGCTTTTTTCTTGCTCTGCCCGTCTATTGTATTGTCGCTGTAAGTGAACCAGTCCAAAAATTTCATTGCCCGGTTATTTGGAAATTGCTTTGCAAGGGCTATAATGCCGCCGCTGTCCAGAGTATCGGTTAAGTATTTTTTACCGTCCGGCGCAGTTAATTTCAGTTTGTGAGTGCTGCTCACGAACTCAACTTTTTCTTTAATCAGTTTTCTTTTCAGCCAGCGCCAATAATTGCCGGCTTTAGTATAATCGTTTTCTTCGTTTAAAATGCCGACAATATCAACAACAGAGAACCGCCATTTCAAACTCGGCTCATCCCAAACGGCGCGGACTTCTTTATCGTTAAAAAAACGGATGGATATTTTATCCATTTTCAGGCTCCGTTAAAAATATTTTTTAAAGACATTATAAATAGATTCTGCGGCTACGCGCAGAATGACAGACAGCTACGGATACTGAAATAAACTCGGCAGGCGGCATAGATTGCCGCGTTTCACTCGCAAAGACAAGGACAACAAAAGCCCCTGAACTTTTACATTCAGGGGCTTTAGTTTTTATTTCTTCTCTTCAGTTGTTTCCGGTATTCCGCCCTCGTCTTCTTCTTTTACCACTCCGGCGATTGCCGCTACCTTGTCGCCGTCGTCCAGCTTGACCAGGCGCACCCCTTGGGTGTTTCGGCTTATTACCGAGATATTGTCCACTTTCATTCTTATCGTTATGCCGTTTTGCGTCATTATCATTATTTCTTCGCCGGCGTTGGCGCGTTTTATGCCTATCACTTTGCCGTTGCGGTCTGTGGTCTGCATATTTATTACGCCTTTGCCGCCGCGGTGCGTAAGGCGGTATTCGCTTACTTCGGTGCGTTTGCCGTAGCCGTTTTCGCTTACCGCTAGAACGGTGTCGTCTTTACGCAGCACTTCCATACCGATAACTTCGTCGTCTTTTTCTATTTCTATGCCTTTAACGCCCATACCCGTTCTGCCTATGGCGCGCACTTCGTCTATTTTAAAGTGTATTGCCTGTCCGTTTTTGGCGGCTATAAGCACTTCGGGGCATTTATCTATGGCTTTTACTTCGGTCAAAATGTCGCCGTCGTCAAGTTTTATGGCAACTATGCCGCCCTTTCTCGGGTTAGAAAATTCTTCAAGAGCGATTTTCTTAATTGTACCGTTTCTTGTACACATTAATAAGTACTCGTTCTTTATTTCTTTAAGATTGAGCGTTCTTATAGGTATTGCCGCGGTAATTTTTTCTTCCGGAGCAAGCTGCAGCAGGTTTACTATCGCTTTGCCTTTAGACGCTCTGCCGGCTTCGGGTATTTCGTACACCCTGTTCCAGTACAAACGTCCGCGGCTTGTGAAAAACAACAGATAAGCGTGCGAGCTTGTGATAAAAAGATTTTCCACAAAATCTTCTTCTTTTGTGGTCATACCGGTAATGCCGCGCCCGCCGCGGTTTTGCGCTTTGTAAGTGTCGAGCGGTATGCGTTTGATATAGCCCGCGTGCGACATTGTCACCGCGACTTCTTCTTCCTGAATCAAATCTTCGATGTTAAAGTCCGCTTCGGCTGCCTGTATCTGCGTTCTGCGCTTATCGCCGTAATCTTTTTTGAGGTCTTCGACTTCGTTTTTAATTATGGCTAAAACTTTTTTAGGATCTGCCAAAATGGAACGCAGTCTTTCGATTGTTTTAATGATTTCAAGATATTCTTTGTCCAGTTCTTCCCTTTCAAGGCCCGTAAGCTGGTGCAGTCTCATTTCCAAAATGGCTTCGGACTGCAACTTTGAAAGTTTGAACTTCGTCATCAGCTGTTCGCGCGCGTCGTCTTTATCTTTGGCGTTTCTGATGATTTTTACAACGGCGTCGATATTATCTACGGCAATTTTCAAGCCTTCCAAAATGTGCGCTCTTGCCTCGGCTTTTTGAAGCTCAAACTTCGTACGGCGCACGATAACGATTTTTCTGTGCTCTATGTGATGCTCTAAAAATTCTTTTATGTTCATCACTTTCGGGCGGTTGTTGACAAGCGCAAGCATTATAACGCCGAAAGACGACTGCAAAGCCGTATGTTTGTACAGCTGGTTTAAAACTACCTGCGCGTTCGCGTCGCGTTTGATTTCTATGACAATTCTTATGCCGTCGCGGTCGGATTCGTCGCGAAGGTCGGAAATGCCGTCTATTTTTTTATCTTTTACAAGTTCGGCTATCGAAGTAATAAGGTTTGCTTTGTTTACCTGATACGGAATTTCGTTGACGATAATGGTCTCGCGGCCGTTTTTGGCTTCTTCAACTTCGACTTTGGCTCTCATCTTCACGGAGCCTCTGCCTTTTTCCATATAATCTTTTATTCCGCCCTTGCCCAGTATTATGGCGCCTGTCGGAAAGTCCGGCCCTTTTATGTATTTGGTAATTTCCGTAACGGGAAGTTCCGGGTCGTCTATCAAAGCGGAAACCGCTTCGCAGACTTCGCCGAGATTATGCGTAGGTATATTTGTCGCCATACCCACCGCTATGCCCTGCGAACCGTTTATAAGTAATCCCGGAAGTTTTGACGGCAAAATGAGCGGCTCTTTTAAAGAACCGTCGTAATTGGGTATAAAATCAACCGTGTTTTTGTCCAAATCGGCAAGCATTTCGTCGGCAATCGCGTCCATGCGCGCTTCGGTATAACGCATTGCGGCGGCGGAATCGCCGTCGATGCTGCCGAAGTTTCCCTGACCGTCAACCAAGGGATAACGCAAAGACCATTCCTGAGCCATACGCACCATGGATTCGTAAACCGCGCTGTCGCCGTGCGGATGATATTTACCCAAAACGTCTCCGACTACCCTGGCGGATTTTTTATACGCGGTATTGTGTTTCAGCCCCATTTCTTTCATCGCAAAAAGTATGCGGCGGTGAACGGGTTTCAAACCGTCGCGCACGTCCGGAAGCGCGCGCCCCACGATTACGCTCATAGCGTAATCGATGTAAGACGTCCTCATTTCGTCTTCGATATTGCGCGGCAAAATGTTTGCGTCCGATACGGCTTCTTCCTGTTCTTCCTTCTTTTTAATGTCTTTGTCTGCCATTTGCTTGTCCTTTATGTAAATTTATTCAGCGTTTTGTTATGATTATTTGGCAATAAACCGGCGGCAATTCCATAAACATATTGAAAATTCAATTAAAATATTCTTTACGCTTTCACAATATTTAACACGTAAATCAATATGACCAAAAAGCAGAAAACGTATCTTCCCGCGGGGAAAATCCACTTTCCGGTTCTTTTTATTTTTCCGGTTTCAAATTCTCTTTTAAATTTTGCGGCGGGCGTTATCCAAAACGCGAAAATTCCGCCCGTCAAAGCGCATAACGGGGCAAAATGTATTTCCATAATGTCCATAAATCCGCCGATATTTCCGTTTACGTAAATGTTGCAGACAAAAGCGACCGCGGCGAGCAATGCCAGCGCTTTGGCGCGTGCCATTTTAAATTTATTCTGCAACGCTTCTACAGCCGCTTCAAGCGTGCTTATATAAGAAGTCAGCGCGGCAAAAAACACGCCGATAAAAAACATTATCATAAACAGCTGCCCGAACGCCATTGTCTTAAAAATTTCGGGCATTGTCACAAACATCAGCGCGGGGCCCGAGTTTATGTCTTTTCCGAAAGCAAAAACCGCGGGAATTATTACCAAAGACGCTATTATCGAAGCGGACGTATCAAGAATAACTATATTTCTTGCGGAAGAAATTATATTTTCGGTTTTACGCATATACGAACCGTAAACTATCATAAGCGACCCGAAAATGGATAAAGAATAAAACGCCTGTCCCAAAGCCACAACCCACGTTTTTGCGTTAAAAAGAAATTCCCAGTGCGGCGTTAAAAGAAATTTATATCCTTCGCCTGCGTTCGGCAGAAAAGCGACCCTTACAAGCAAAATTAAAAATAAGACCAAAAACGCCGGTATCATAATTTTAGAGACGCGTTCTATGCCTTTTTCAACGCCTCCGAGCATAGAAACGCATACCGTAACAAGCGAAACCGCTACCCAAAGCATTATATGGCTTGCCGTTATGTGCGTAAAATATTGCGCCGGGTCTGCTGCCGAAAGAGCCGAACCCGTAAAAGAACCTATTAAAAACCGTATGACCCAAGCCACTATCACGGTGTAGCCGACCGCTATTATAAATACTACGATTACCGAAAGCCACCCGAAAACTTCGCCGGCTTTTCCGTTTTTTCCGCGCATTTGGAGTGCTTTGCTGAAAGCCCCTACAGGGCCCGCGCCCGTAAGCCTGCCTATTGTAATTTCGCCGACCAAAGCCGTAAAACCTAAAACCGTTACGCAAATTATGTACGGAATTAAAAAAGCAGCCCCGCCGAATTCTCCTACGCGGTAAGGAAACAGCCAGATGTTTCCCATGCCGATAGCCGAACCCGCAGCGGCAAATATAAAACCCCACTTGGACGAAAATAAATCTTTTATACCGGATTTTTCAGTCATAGAATGCTTTTTTACCCGCCGAAATATTTGTGTTTTATTTTTACTTCGCTGTAAATATTGATTGCGGATATTACCTCGTTTGCCGTTTTAAACAGTTCCGACAATCCGCCTATATTTTCGATATTTGCTTTTAACAAAAACGCCCCTTTGTTTGTAAGCAGCGAAAAATTGATTTCGTTTGCTTTCGGCAAAAGGACTTCTTTGACGGCTTCGGCTTTTTGCAGATATTTTTGCGCCTGCAAAACAAGCTTTATTGCCGCAGCCTTAATTTCAGGCCTGCTTGCGCCGTTTGTAAAACCGCCGCCGAAACTGTAATATAAGCTCGCGTCGCCTGTGCTGTAAGTTATAAGGGATGCCGCGCCTTCTTCATAGCCGGTGTCCATAACGACGCCGAAAACGGAAATTTCTTTTTCCGGCAGGTTTTTGATTCCTATTTCTTTAGGATTTGCGGCAAGGGCCGCTGTCCTCATTGCCGTAAATATTTTATCGTCCGGCATTAAAACTCCGTTTTTCTCAATTAAATGTCAGTTTAACTTTTTTATCTTTTGAAAATTTCACGCCTTCGGCTTTGAGCAGCCGGTACTGCCTGTTTTTGCCGCCGAAAGCAAATGCCGGCGACAGCGATCCGTCTTTAAAAACCACCCTGTGGCACGGAATATTTTCAGGATCAGGGTTTTGGTGAAGCGCATAACCCACTGCCCGCGCGCAGCGCGGATTTCCGCAAAGTACTGCTATACGCCCGTAAGTTGACACTTTGCCTTTGGGGATTTTTTTGACGGCGTCATAAACTTTGTCGTAAAATTTTTTCACTAATTTATATATCCTACGGACTGGATAGCCATAACTTCATATTTTTTCTTAAGCGGAAGCATGCCTTTAAGTTCGTTTTTACCGCTTACTTTAACGATATTGGCAAGGCCCGCCGAAGCGCAATACAGACCCGCATTTTGATATACGGAGCCGACATACATTTCGCTGAAATCGTCTTTGACGTCCGCCGCGTAAAGCAAAGTGACTCCCGCGGGGGCGTATCTGTTTCTTACGTCCGAAGGCAGAACCTGCTGCAGTCTGTTATTTTGTGCGTCATACAGCCAAACGCCGTCCTGTAAAACCGCGTAAACTTCTATTTTTTGTTCGTTTCTCGCGGTAGGAGCGGTACGCCGGCCGTCGGGACGGTTTATTCCCCATGCAGCCCACAAAAGGTTTGAAAGTTCCTGCTCGGGAAGCGGTTTTGCGGTTATGTTTCTGTCCGATTTTCTCAAACTGAGCGACTCAAGCAAAGATTTCCCGCCGGTTTTAGCCGGTTCGGGCAGGCTTTTAAATTCCTGAGCCGAAGCGACGCCCGCGAAAATAAAAACAAAAGACAGGCAGATAAAAACTTTTGATAATTTAATCATTTTAGTTTTTCCTTCCTTTGTAAAGCGGATCTCCGCTTATTTTGCATACCCTATGGCGTGAACGATCTTAACTTCATAGTCTTTTTTGAGCGGGAGCGTTCCTTTAAGCGCGTCGCTGCCGCCTCTTTTAACGACATTCGCAAGACCCGCCGAAGCGCAATATAACCCCGCGTTTTGATAAAGCGAGCCTACGTGCATTTCGTCAAAATCGTCTTCATCGTCAACCGCATAAAGCAGAGTAACGCCTGCCGGCGAATATTTGCCTCTTTCGTCGGAAGCTAACGCCTGCTGCAATCTGTTATTTTTCGCGTCGTATAACCAAACGCCGTCCTGTAAAACCGCGTAAACTTCTATTTTCTGGCTGTTTCTTCCGGTAGGAGCGGTGCGTTTGCCGTCAGAACGGTTTATTCCCCAGGTCGCCCATAAAAGGTTTGAAAGTTCCTGCAATGAAAGCGGCTTTTCGCTTATGCCTCTTTCCGATTTCCTTAAATTAAGCGCCTGCATCAAAGGTTTCCCGCCGTTTTTATCCGGCTCGGGCAGATTTTTAAACTCCTGCGCCAAAGCAACTCCAGAAAAAATAAAAACAAACGACAGCGCGGCAATAATTTTTGATAACTTGATCATTTTTTTGCTCTCCTTTTACTTTTAGATTTCGGCAAAGGCGTATTTTTTTCTAAAATGCGCACAGTGTCTTTCGCAAGCGAAACATTATCGATATCCAAAATATAATGCGGTTATTATTTCAACTCTTCTTCTATTTCTTCTATTGTCGGCAAAGACGATTTATAATTTTCCGGCAAAACTTGAGTGATATTATATTCGCTTATACCTATAGGCTTTTTTATATCTTTAAGAGAATATTCCACGACCGTATCTTTTTTTGACTTACAAATTAAAATGCCGATTGTCGGCTTATCTTGTTTTTCTTTTAAAATATCATCGACGGCAGAGATATAAAAATTCAACTTCCCCGCAAATTCCGGCTTAAATTTTACGGTTTTTAACTCAACAACCACATAACAACGAAGTTTAATATGGTAAAAAAGCAAATCTATGAAGAAATCTTCTTCGTCTATAGTAAGCTTGTACTGCCGGCCTACAAAAGAAAAACCTGCGCCGAGTTCCAATAAAAATTTTGTCATTTGGGAAACTAAAGCATTTTCAAGTTCCAGTTCGTCATGCTTTTCGCGAATCTGCAAAAAATCAAAATTATAAGGATCTTTTGTAATCTGCAAAGCCAAATCTGATTGAGGTTTTGGAAGTTTATTTTTAAAATTTGTTATAGCTTTTCCGGCGCGCGCATATAGTTGTGATTCTATTTGATGAGTCAAAACGGAACGGGACCAATTATTCTCTATCGTTTTTTGAATATAAAATAAAGCTTCTTTTTGATTTTGAGATTTAGACAGTATAACAAGATTGTGTCCCCATGGAATCTGCGTTAATTGGGCAACAACTTGTTGCCCAATTGCATTATCAGCGTTCCAAAACAAAAACCATTGTCTTACGTATTTTAAATTTCTTAACGACAATCCTTTCATATCAGGAAAAGATTCAGTCAAATCTTTGCTCATTTCCTGCAAAAACCCGTCGCCCCAAACCGCTTTCTCCTGCTCCGCCGCAATCTTTTGCCCCATATACCAATAAAGCAATATCAGCTCTTTATTTACGGACAAAGCCGCTTTGATCTGAGAGCTTTGTATATGCTCTTTAACATCTTTTATAAATTTTAAATAATTGGGATTTTTTGTAAACCGTTTCGTCATAATTTTTTCTATAAAAATTAATTGCCTTTTACCTTAATTTATCAAAACGTCTCTGCATCACCGCATCCCTGCATCTTTCTTTAAATATCCAAATTCTTCACATCCAGCGCATGCGTCTGGATAAACGCTCTTCTCGGTTCTACCTGGTCGCCCATAAGGGTCGTAAAAATTCTGTCGGTTTCTATGGCGTCTTCGAGTTTTACCTGCAAAAGTTTTCTGTTGGTTTTGTCCATAGTTGTTTCCCAAAGCTGTTCGGGATTCATTTCTCCCAAACCTTTGTATCTTTGAATGGACGCGCCTTTGTTGCCGAGCTCCCTTATTGTATCTATAAGCTCTATGGTCGAATGGAGTTCGTGAATGTCGCCCGCCGCTTTTTTCTCTTCGTCCCAAAGCCTGTAAACGGGCTTTGTATGCGTTTCGCCGTAATGCTCCAAATGCATGCCTTCCGATTCAAGTTGGTCGGAAAGTTTGTCTATTCTCGGCAGTTCCCACAAATCTTTATATTCGGGTATTATGTCGTCGGGATTGAAAGTTTCGAGGTTGGCAAGCTCGCCGTTTTCGGCCGCGGCTTTCGCGTCGGCCTCTTTTTGCTTTTCGATAAGCATATCTTTGAATTCTTTCCATTCTTTGTCGGAATAAATATATTTTGCGGCGCCTTCCTGCACGATTCTGTAAAGCGGCAGTTTGCCGTCTTCCCTTTTGGATTTTTCGGATCTCAGTTTAAGATACTCTTTCCAGGACACGCCTTTTCTTGATATTTTTTTGATGAGCGTGTCGAGCTCGCTGATATTTGTCACTATGCGGCGCAGATTTTTATCGTCAACCTCTTTAAGTTCCTGCCCGTCTTTTATGAGTACCAGCTGCAAACCGTCGAGCGCCTGCGCAAACAAAAACTTATCAAGTTCTTCTTCGCTTTCAAGATACATTTCTTTTTTGTTTTTCTTGACTTTATAAAGCGGCGGCTGTGCGATATAAATATATCCTTTGTCTATCAACTGCGGCATATGGCGGTAGAAAAACGTCAAAAGAAGGGTTCTTATATGCGCGCCGTCGACGTCGGCATCGGTCATAATTATTATTTTGTGGTAACGCGCTTTGTCTATGTTAAATTCCTGATCGTCCCTGCCTATGCCCGCGCCTATCGCCGTGATAAGCGTTTTTATTTCGTTGTTGGCAAGCATTTTCGTGAGCCTTGCTCTTTCGACGTTTAAAATTTTTCCCCTGAGCGGCAAAATCGCCTGAAAAGTTCTGTCCCTGCCCTGTTTTGCGGAACCGCCGGCGGAATCCCCTTCGACTATAAAAAGTTCGGTTTTTTCAGGGTCTCTTTCCGAGCAGTCGGCAAGTTTTCCGGGAAGCGACAAACCGTCCAAGGCGCCTTTGCGGCGCGTCATTTCGCGGGCTTTTCTTGCGGCTTCGCGGGCTTCGGCGGCGTTTATGGCTTTTTCCAAAATCTGTTTTGCTATGCCCGGATTTTCTTCCAAAAACGTGGTAAGCGCTTCGCCGACGACAGACTGCGTTATGCCTTCGACTTCGCCGTTTCCGAGTTTTGTTTTTGTCTGCCCTTCAAACTGCGGGTTGGGAACTTTTACCGATATTACCGCCGTCAAACCTTCGCGCACATCTTCGCCGGAAAGTTTTAAATCTTTGGTTTTGGAAATTTCGTTTTTCTTTATGTAATCGTTTATCGAACGCGTAAGCGCCGAGCGGAAACCCGACAAATGCGTTCCGCCCTCGATGGTGTTGATGTTATTCACGAAAGAAAAAATCTGCTCGTTGTACGAATCGTTATACTGCATGGCGGTTTCCACGGCGACATTGTCTTTTTCTTTGGAAAAATATATAGGCTCTTTGTTGATGACGTTTTTATTTGTGTTTAAATACTGGACAAACGTTTTTATGCCGCCGTCGTAAGAAAATATATGTTCTTTGTCTTCCCTTTCGTCGGCAATTCTTATATGCGCGCCGGCGTTTAAGAAAGCAAGCTCCCTTAAACGGTTGACGAGCGTGTCGAAAGAATAAACCGTAACCGTAAAAATTTCGGGATCCGGATGAAAATGGATTTTCGTTCCGCGCTGATCGGTTTTTCCGGTTTCTTTGACGGGCCCCTGCGGCTTTCCTTTAGAAAATACCTGTTTAAAAACTTTTCCGTCGCGGTAAACTTCGGCTTCCAGAAGGTCGCTGAGCGCGTTTACGCACGACACGCCCACGCCGTGAAGACCGCCCGAAACTTTATACGAATCTTTATCGAACTTTCCGCCGGCGTGAAGTTTCGTCAAAACTATTTCCAAAGCGTCTATGCCCTTAAATTTCGGATCCGGATGCGGCCCTACGGGAATACCGCGGCCATCGTCCAAAACGGTTATGGAATTGTCCGGATGAATGGTAACTTCTATATTTTTGCAAAACCCTGCAAGAACTTCGTCTATGGAATTATCGACGACTTCGTAAACCAAATGATGAAGCCCCAAAGCGCCGGTGGAACCGATATACATCGCCGGCCTTTTGCGCACAGCCTCAAGCCCTTCCAAAATCTGGATATTTCCGGCTCCGTAATTGCCGGCATCTTTCTTAGAACTTTCGTTCTTAGAGCCTTCGCTCTTAATTTCGTCTGCCATTTGAAATACTCCTTCAGGCAATGCCTGCTTTTATATTTTTAAAATAAATATTCGTACCGCTCCGGATATGACAAACCCGGCTATTTCACCGAAACTTTTATGTTTTTTATTTTTGCGCTGCCAAGATACTGGTTCAATCTGTTTATTATTTCTTTTTTGCGGAGCATTATTTCGTTTATCGCGGCGCTGTACTTTGTTTGGGCGAAAATCGTGCCGTCTTTGTAGCCGCATACTTCCACGCCGTCTATGCCGAGTTCTTTGTCCCAGACTTTCATTACCGCAAAAAGGTTTTCGTCAAGCCCGAGCATTTTTTTTATGGGTTCTAAAATGTCCGCTACGGGCATAAGTTCGGATTTTCTTGCGGTTTTATAGGGTTTTCTTTTTTCTTCGAAATAGGTCATATGTTTTTAAAGAAGATAAGAAGACAGGAGGGTATGTAACGGCATTGTCTTTGCTTACCTTCTTATCATCCTATCTTCTAAATTAAACTCTCATCGGCATTACTACGCAGAGATAGTTTTTGTCTTTCTCGGGAGAAAGCGTCGCAGGATTTAACGCGTTCGTAAACGAAAATATCGCCGACTCTTCGTCAATATTTTGAAGAACTTCTTTTATAAAATTGGGATTAAAGTTTATTTCCGAAGGTTCGCCTTTATAATCTACTTCCACTTCCACTTCGCCCGAGCCCAAGCCCGCCGTTGAAGCCGATATTCTTAAAACATTGGCGCTGAAGTAAAATTTTACCGCAGACGATCTGTCGGAAGAAAGCTTATCGCCGGTCAAAAGCGCCATTTGTTTTACCGCGGTCAAAGCGTCTTTTACGTTCAATTTTACCTGCGATTCGGTCTTTTTGGGTATTACCTGCTCGTAATTGGGGAAAACGCCTTCTATAAGCGTAGATAAGAAAGTTATATCTTTAAATTCTATGGCGCATTGATTGTCCGCTATGCCGACTTTTACGTTTTCGGCTCCGTCCGCGGCTGCAATAAGCCTTAACATATCGGCAACGGCCTTTGTAGGAACAATGGCTTTGCCCTTTATCTTTTTATCGAGCGATTCTGTCGTTACGTAAGCAAGCCTTCTGCCGTCAGTCGCAACCATTCTTAAAATGCCTTCTTCGGCTATAAAATAAACGCCGTTCAAAACATATCTCTGCGAATCTTTGGAAACGGCAAAAACCGTTTTTTTAAGCATTGAAGAGAAAATTTCGGATTTTATAGTGAAATTGTTTTCTTTAGGGAATTCCGGTATGACGGGATATTCGGTCTTTGAAATTCCGGTCAATGTAAACTTCGATTTTCCGGATTTTATGTTTATCTGGTTTGTTTCGTCAGCCCTTATTTCTATTTCGGAGTCTTGCGACAGTTCTTTTATTATGTCGGCAAATCTTTTTGCGGGTATTGTTATTCCGCCTTCTTCGACTATTTCGCCTTTAATATGGCATTTTACGGCTATTTCCAGGTCTGTAGATGAAAGTTTTATTATATTGCCTTCCGTTTCAAATAAAAAGTTAGATAATACGGGAAGAGTGCTTTTTGACGACGCTACGGGCGAAACGGTTTGAATTCCTCTCATCAATTCTTCTTTTCCACAAATTACTTTCATCTGTTTTCTCCCTTTTTTTAAAAAAAGATAATTATTACTGTAGTTGGCTGTATATTGTTAATAAGTACTTATATGCTGCAAAATATTTATGATTATAAGATTAAATTTCAATAAAGTTAATAATAATAATTATGTTAATAAAGCGACGAAGTTACTAGTGTTATTAATGAATTGAAACATTATACAAATTTTGAAGTAATTATGCACGCTAAAACAACAATTGAAAAGGCGGCGTTTGGAAGCTGGGAAATCAGGAAACGGCAATCAGGAATGATTGAAAAAAGCAAAAATAAATTCTTTTATCATTAACCGTTTGTCAATTAAACCGCTTCTTGCCTTTGCTATGCATCACAGCATCCATGCGTCTATACGTCGGCAGTCCGGATTTTCTTGATAAGCTGGTTTAATTTTGCGTTAAAATACGGGTCGGAGTTCATTTTATCTTTGATTTTGTTGCAGGCGTGCATTACCGTGGTATGGTCTCTTCCGCCGAAAGCCTCGCCTATGTCGTTTGTAGAAAACTCGTCGGTAAGCGTGCGCGAAAGATACATTGCTATTTGCCGCGGAAACGCCACGGCGTCGGTTCTGCGTTTGGAGCGCATATCCCTTAAATCTATGTTAAAGTCTTCGGCTACGACTTTTTGAATCAGTTCCATTGTAACGCGCGCGCTGTCGTCTGCGGGTTTTACGATGTCTTTTAATATCTTCTGCACGGAATCTACCGTCAAAGGCGTACCCGTAAAAGCCGAAAAAGCGGCAATTCTTAAAAGCGAACCTTCAAGTTCCCTTATGTTAGATTTTATATGCGTGGCGATATACAAAATAACGTCATCCGGAACGTACAATTTTTCGTCTTCCGCTTTTTTGCGAAGTATCGCTATTCTTGTTTCCAAATCCGGCGACTGAATATCTGCAGTCACACCCCACTCGAAACGCGAAATAAGGCGTTCTTCTATTCTTTCAAGCTCTTTCGGCGGCCTGTCGGAAGAAACCACTATTTGTTTTCCCGAAGTGTGCAGCGAGTTAAACATATTGTGAAACTCTTCCTGCGAGCTTTCTTTTCCGCCCAAAAACTGTATATCGTCTATTAAAAGGCAGTCCAGGCTTCTGTACTTGTTTTTGAACGCGGGCATTTTGTCGAAACGCACAAAGTCTATGAATTCGGAAGTAAACTTTTCGGTTGTCGTGTATAAAACCTTTAAATTAGGATTAGACTGCTTTATGTAATTGCCTATGGCGTGAAGCAAATGCGTTTTTCCCAGGCCTACGCCGCCGTAAATGAAAAGCGGATTGAACTGTTTTCCCGGATTTTTTGCCACGGCTTCGGCGCAAGCGTGGGCAAACCTGTTTGACGAGCCTACTACAAAACGCTCAAAAACGTATTTCGGGTTTATCTGGTCTTTCTGAACGCTTTGCGTCTGGGGAACGTCCGCCGGAGCGGGCGTACTTTCGACCTGCGCGATTATCGGCGTTAAATCCGTTTGGGGTTTTAATTCAAGGTTTATCTGCTGCCCTAAAACCGTTGTTAAAAACTGCTCAATATTTTTTTGATGATGGCTTTCTATCCATTGCGAAAAATAAATATTCGGAACCGCTACGGTAAAAATATTGTTTTCCAAATTTAAAGGCTTTAAAGGCGCTATCCATAAATTATAAGTTTCCTGCGAAACCGATAAATTGATGTTATCCACAACTTTTTGCCACAAGTCAGTAATTGAAACGTTCATACAATCCTCAAGTTATCCACAATTGTGGATATGGTTATCAACAACATAAAATTGATTGAAAAATGAGACATTTTTAAGAAATGAAATTGTACATTTTTTATGAAGTTTTGTCAAGAGCATCGGGAAGTGCTGCGCCCCCGGCCCCCGCCATACTTTTTGCAGACGTTCAAAAAGTATGCAAAAAAACTGCCGCGGGTAACGCATTTGTTCCGAAGTTTTTGGCAATTTCTTAAAACGAGATTAAACAGCCAATCTCTGCCTTCGGCAGTGTGCGGACTTCGTATGCTCAAACATAAGAAATTGACTACCCCAAAAACTTCTCCGCTCATAGACGCGTTAAGGCGGCAGCGGCAACGGCAAAGATATTACTTCCTTGCCGTCATTCTGCGGAGGCAAAGCCTCTCGCAGAATCTATGAATTTATAGACCCTGCAACTTCGTGCAGGGTGACAACTTTGTTTGTCCGGGTGCAGGCTGCCGAAGAATAAAATCCTTTTAACTGATTTCGGCAATGACAGATAAGAAGAGACTTTGTTTCTAACGAAGTTTTTCGGTTAAATTCAGGAAATCCTGCAAAGGGATTTTGTCGGGGCGCAGCATCGGGTCTATTCGGCAGGTTTTTAGTAAATCGGCAGCTTTGGTTTTGTCCGTTTTTGTAAAAGAGCTCAAAGAGTTGAGAATGGTTTTTCTGCGTTGGCTGAAAGCGTGTTTTATAAAATCAAAAAGTACTTTATCGGGCGCAGGCGAATGCCTGTTTGTAAGTTTTATAACCGACGACATCACTTTCGGCGGCGGGTTAAAACATTTGGGGGAAACGTCAAACAAGACTTTGCAGTCGGCATAATATTGCGTAAAAATCGAAATATAGCCGTAATCTTTATCCCCGGGTTTTGCGGCAAGCCGTTGGATGACTTCTTTTTGAAGCATAAAGACGCATTGCGTCCAATTTTGCACAGGTAAAATCTTTTGTATTATTGCAGTTCCGACGTTGTAAGGAAGGTTTGAGATAATTTTGAACGGCGAAGTGAAAAGTGGAAAGCGGGGAGTGGAATTAACGGCAGACCCCTCACCTGCCCTTCGGGCATCCTCTCCTCGTTTTTCTTCGGAGCCCGGGCGCTCACATCTCGCGCCCGCGGCAGACTCGTCCTCGTTATTCCTCGGACTGCCGCCCGCAAGGGGCGAGGGAACAGACTTTGCCGTATCCCCACTCTTCAATCTCCACTCTTCGCTCTGCAGTTTCAAAAAGTCTTCATTTATAATCTCAACATTATTAATGTTGTGGAAAGAAAAGTAATGGTTGAGCTGCTGCGCTAAAACCGGGTCTATTTCCACCGCGGCCAAACGTTTGACCTGCGGCTGTATAAGTTTAGTCAAAACGCCTTTCCCGGGACCTATTTCCAGGACTTCGTCATCTTTTTCAAGTCCTGCCGCTTTAAGTATATTGTTGGCGATATTTAAATCTGTTAAAAAGTTTTGGCCGTGTTTTTGGCGCATATATTCTGCCCTTTATCCGATATTCCGTTTAATGCCGCTGTCATGCATCCCTGCATCCTTTTCACTTCCCTATGCAAAATGTTGAAAAAATTGTGTCTAAAATATCGTGTTGAGTCGTTATTCCCAAAATGTCTTCGTAAGCGGCCAGGGCGGCGCGGAGTTCGAACGCGGCGATTTCGTCGGCATCCTGCAATGCGTATTGATCTTTCGCTTTGCTTAATGCGCTTTGCGCCGTGTTTAACAGGGCAAAGTGTCGCGACGTTATCATTAAATGATCATATGAGTCCGTAATGCCTGCTATTTTGGCTATTGCGTCAAGTAATTCGGGGATGCCGTCGCCGGTTTTGGCAGAAAGCTTTAACGGCAGAGCGGAGAGTGGAGAGTGAAAAGCGGAGATAACGGCAGACCCCTCACCATCTTGCTTTGCAAGGCCCTCTCCTCGTTTCTCTTCGGAGCCCGGGCGTTCACGTCTCGCGCCCGCGTCAGACTCGTCCTTGTTATTCCTCGGACTGCCGCCCCCAAGAGGCGAGGGTTTATCGTCTTTATCTTCACTCTGCCGTTCAACAAGGTCCGTTTTATTAACTGCTTCTATTATGGGTATATTTAAGTTTGATTTTGTTATGAAGTCCGCGATTTCTTTGTCGTTTTTGTCTAAGGGCTGCGAGCCGTCCGTTACCCAAATTATCAAATCGGCTTTTTGGGCGGCTTCTTTTGAGCGTTCCTGACCCAAAAGCTCTATAGAGTTTTCGGAATGCGTTCTTATGCCCGCCGTGTCTATTATTGTCAAAGGAATTCCGCGGCAGTCTATAATTTCTTCTATCGTGTCGGTTGTCGTGCCCGCGATTTCCGTTACGATAGCGCGGTTTTTGCCGAGAATTGCGTTTAAAAGTGAAGATTTTCCGGCATTAGGTTTTCCGATAATGGCGGCTTTCAAACCTTTTTGCAGGCTTTCGCTTATTTTGTAAGAATCAAGAAGTTTTTGGTTTTGTTCTATCAAGCTGCCGAGCCGCAAGGCTTTTTCTTCGCGCGATAAAAACATTACGTCTTCTTCGGGATGGTCGAGCGAAACTTCCACGAAAGACAGTAAATCGATAAGAGGATCTTTGATGTTTTTGATTTTGTTTGAAAATTCGCCGCTGACATTGTTTAAAGCGGCTTTTGCCGCAGCCGCGGTTTTGCCCGATATTAAGGCGCATACGGCTTCGGCCTGCGCCAAATCTTTTTTGCCGTTAAGGAAAGCCCTGTAGGTAAACTCGCCGGGCTGAGCCGGGCGGGCGCCGTTTTTATAAAGCAGGTTTAAAATTTCATTGATGATTACGGGGTTTCCGTGGCAGGAAATTTCTATTAAATCTTCGCCGGTATAAGTGCCGGGCGCCTTAAAAAAGGTACAAAGCACCTCGTCTATTTTGTTGCCGCCGTCGGCAATAAAGCCGTACTTTATCTGTTTATCGTTTTGGGAGAGAGGTTTGAAGATTTTGTTTAAAATATCGGACGAATGCCCGCCCGAGAGGCGTATGACCGCAACGGCAGACTTGCCTGCGGCAGTCGAAAGTGCGGCAATGGTGTCTTCGGATAAATAATTCATATTTTTTTAGATGACAGGAAGGCAGGATGATAAGAAGGCAAGCACTGCTCCTGTCGTCAGGTTTTTACTTATCCTCTTGTCATCTTATCTTCTAAACTTCGGCGCGAAGCGTCTTTGCCGGTTTTACGCCTACTTTTCTCAGCGGGCCTTCGCCTTCGGAAAAAGAGTCTATTTTGAGATTGTCTTTAAGATAAGTATGTATGATTTTTCTTTCTTTCGCGCTCATCGGCTCGAAACGGTAAATTTTGCCCGTGCGGATAACGTACTCTACGGCTTTGTCGGCCAAAATTTTCAGTTTTTCGGTTTGCTTTATCCTGTAATTTTCGCAGTCAATGTTCACTTTTATTTTGTACGGCAGATTTTCATTTACGATTATCTGGATTATATATTCCAAAGCGTCCAGAGTCTGGCCGTTTTTGCCTATAATAAAACTTCCTTTGTCCGTTTGTATTTGCGCGGTCACGGTTTTGTTTTCATAAGACGAATCGAGCCGGTTAAAAGGCACGCCCATTTTTTGCAAAATTTCCGCAAGGACCGTTTCGGTCTTTGCGCGGAACTTTTTTATGTCGGCTTCGGTTTCGTTAAGCGCCGCGGAACCTGAACATTTTGAAGAGTCCGCGGAAACCAAAACTACCGCGGGTTTTGCGCCCATAAGCCCGAACAGCCCGTTTGCGCCTTCGTCAAGAACTTTGATTTCGGCGTCTTTTCTTTCACAGCCAAGCAGCTGAATCCCTTTGATTATCGCTTCTTCTATGGTTTTTCCTTTAACTTCTATTTCCGGCATGGCAACTCCCGTTGTATTAAGCATGTTTTACTTTTGCTTCGCTCTTTTTTATTATAAAGTACTGTTCGATCATCGAAACTATGCTGTTTGTGAGCCAGTACAGGACAAGCCCGGACGGGAAAGTCCAAAACATAAACGTAAAAATTATAGGCATCAGATACATAAGCCTTCTTTGCATAGGGTCCGAAGTCGCGGCAGTCATTTTTTGCTGCAAAAACATTCCGAATCCCATTATTAAAGGGAGCAGGTTCAGGTTTATGATGCCGAGATTCATAAATTGGTCGGCAGCCGACAAATCTTTTATCCACAAAATCCAGCCTTCGTTTCTAAGCTCGTAAGCGTTTCTCAGCATCGAGAAAAACGCCCAAAAAATAGGCAGTTGCAAAAGCATCGGCAGACATCCGCCCAGAGGATTGACTTTTTGCGATCTGTAAACGTTCAGCATTTCCGCCTGAAGCCTTTGCGGATTGTCTTTATATTTGTCCTGAATGTTTTTTATCATCGGCTGAATGCGTTTCATTGCCGCGGCGGAACGCAAACTTTTCAAAGACAAAGGCATTACCAAAATCTGGATTAACACGGTAAGCATTATTATAGCCCAGCCGTAATTGTGCGTAATTTTATAAAAGAACGTTAAAATGCCGAGCGCCCATTTGCCCAAAAAACCGAAAACGCTGAAATCTACCGACTCTTCAAGACCGAGATTGTACGTTTTTAAATATGTGTAGCCTTTGGGGCCTACGTAAAAATTTATCGAATAACTTTTTGACTCGCTTTCTTTGGGGGCAACGGCGGTCAAAACCAGTGAAAAAGGACGTTTTTTATCCTGACGCAAAGGTATGATTTGGTCAAAATCCATTGATTTTTCAGGTATAAACGCCGCGAGAAAATATCTGTTGTCTATAGCCGCCCATCTGTAAAGGCTTGCGGATTCGGCTTCTTTTTTGAGTTTCTTAAGTTTGCCGGGCTTTGAGGCAGTATAAGCCAAAGCTCTTGTAACGGCAATATTTTCTTTCTGTTCTTTTTCGTCAGTGCCCAGCCCCGGGCCCCATTCAAGTTCTATTTTCGGAAGTTCCGCGCCGTCTTTGGTTTTTGAAAGGCTTATATTAAGGTTGTGCATATAAGAGTCTTGCGACAAAGTATATGTTTTCGTTATTTTCCAGCCGAGTTCGGAAGCATGCTCAAAAACTACTTTTTCATTGGATTTTGAGACAATTTTATAATTTGACCCCGGAAAATTCGCCATAACCGGAACGGCGTCCGGCAAAACCAAATCCACCCATGTGCCGTTTTTCTCTTTAACGGACCAGCTTATCACGGACGCGCCTCTGTTTGACAGAGAAGCTTTGTATTTTGCGGTTTCTATCGCTATTGTTTCTTCCGGAATAAGGTTAAGATTGGTTTTTGCTTCTTTTATTTCGGGCGTAATATCTGCCGCGGACTGCGCGGCCGGCGCGTTTTGTGTCTGAACGGCGGCCTGATCCTGCCCGGCCAAATCCTGCCGGGTTTGAGGAGCAAAAAAACTGTAATAAACAAACAAAGTTATTGCCGAACAAATTATAAACAGCATCGAATTTTTATTCATGTGTAATCCTTTTTTAAATACAATTGTAAATTACGAATTTCGAATTACGATTAACGGCAGCGGCAAACGGCTTTCTTTGTCATTTGTCATTCGTAATTCGTAATTGCCGTTCCGGGACCGGATCTATGCCGCCGTCGCAAAACGGATGACAGCGCAAAATGCGCTTCAACGCTAAAAACGATCCTTTAAAAAAACCGTGGATTTCTATAGCCTGATAAGCATAGACGGAACAACTCGGCGTGAACCTGCATCTCGGCGGAAAAGGTGAAGTTACTGCCTGATAACACCTTATCAAAAAAAGCGCGATTCGTTTCATAATGCGTGTTCCTTATAAAACCCCGCGCTTTCAAGAAGCTCTAAAACTGTTTTTTTCAAGACGGCGTAATCCAAAGATGCGGTTTCGGGTTTGGAAATGAAAATCAAGTCCAAGCCGGGTTCCATCAAATGTTTATTGGTTCTGAAAATCTCCCGTAATCTTCTTTTCGTTCTGTTTCTTACGGCTGCAATCCCGACTTTGCGGGAAGTCACAAGCCCCAGCCGTCTCAAATAGAGCCCGTCGTTTTTATATGCCAAAATTTTTATGTTTCTGTTTTCGAGCCTGCGCCCGGACTTAAAAACTTTTTTGAAGTCTTTTTGCAGATGCAGACGTTCCGCATAAGAAAATGAAAACCGTTTCATTTTAGAAGATAAGATGCGTAGAAGTTAAGATGCCGTGAGTAACCGTGTCCGTTTAAGTAGCTGCCGCCGCTCATCTTCTCAACCTCCCTTCTTCTCTGCTTCTGCCTTACGCGCTTATCGTTTTGCGGCCTTTTCTTCTGCGCGCGCTCAATACTTTTCTTCCGCCGGGCGTCGCCATTCTGGCCATAAAACCGATTTTCTTTTTTCTTCTGTCTTTGTTTGGCTGAAACGTTCTTTTCATTGTTGTTGAATCCTTTTTTTAACTTAACTTCGAGGCTTTGCCGAGCGCAGCCTCTTTGAATATTTGGAAATCTTTGGTATTATATCAAAAAGCAATTACGAATTACAAATTACGAAGGGCGGAAAAAGAAAGGCTTTTATGAAAAAAATTTGGGCGCTGTTATTTGCCGTATTTACGGCCGCATCCGCGGCTGCGGAAACGAAATTGAGTTTTGACGCTCTTTCCCGCACCCGTTACGAATATCATCTGAACGTTTTTGACGCGGGTTTTAGCGGAAGCGACGAAAGAAGTTTTTTCAGGTTTAAATTTGCCGCAGGCCTTTCTGCCGATTTTGACGGCATTGCTTCGGCTTATTTGAGAATCGCCAACGAAAGCCGCTCCTATATATACAATGCGGGCGGAAATACCGAATATAATATCAACGAATTTTTAATAGACAATTTGTTTTTTACCGTTCCCGGCATTCTTGACGTTTTGGAAATAAAAGCCGGAAGAATGGATTTTTCGCCTGCGGATTACGGCGAAGGCTTTTTACTTGCCGACGGAACGCCTTTGGACGGTTCGAGAACGATGTATTTCAATACCGTAAAAGCGAAATTCGCTTCCGAAGAAAGCAGCGTTGAACTTATAGGAATATACAATCCGCGCGTTGACGACCTTATGCCCATAGCAAACGAAAATATGCCCGACACGGCTTTAAACGATTCGAACGAAAGCGCGTTTATAGTTTACGGAAGGACCGGCGATAAAGATAAATTGTATTTTGAGCCTTACTATATGTATAAACACGAAGAAGCCGCCCAAAGCGGGCGCCGTGAAAACGAAATTAACGCGTTCGGCTCTTACGTTAAATATAATTTAAACGATAATGTAATTTTGCGCGGGCAGGCAGCCATGCAGTTAAATGATTATTATGATAAAGTAAATACGGCTTTCGGCGGTTACGTTTTTGCGGACTTGCCTCTGTCAAACGTTGTCAATCCTTTTTCTTTGGGTTATGTTTATCTTTCAGGAAACGATCCGAAGACTGCCGGCGCGGAAGGCTGGAACCCGCTGTTTTCGCGTTATCCGTGGATGTCCGAACTTGTATGTTATTTGTACAGAAATGAGTCCGGCACGGCGTATTGGACGAATTTGCAGATGGTCAAAGCCGATTTGAACTTTGACATTACCAAAAAAATGAAAATTTTATTGTCCGGCGCTTTGCTTTACGCAAACGAAAGTTATCACGGCGCGGCGCCGATGTTCGGCGAAGGCAAAAACAGAGGGGCGTTGTCTTTGGCGAAAATTTCATACGCTTTTTCAAAAAATATCGGCGCTTATGTTTTGGGCGAATACTTTAAGCCGGGCGATTTTTATTTCGGCGGAGCGAAAGACTCGGTTTTTATAAGAGCGGAACTGTCGGCGAAATTGTGAGCCGCGCGTGTTAAAAATACGAATCGGCAAGTATATGCATAATAGTTTCAAATAATAAAAGGGGGAGAAAATGAAAAAAATTGCAATGTTTGCTCTGGTAATGATGCTCGGGGTTTTTGTTTTAGGCGCCTGCGGTAAAAAAGAGGAACAGCCTGCTCCTGCTCCGGCCGAACAAACCGCGGCGGTAAGCGAGGAAGTAAATATTATTACGGAATCCGAAGCAGGGTACGATGAGCAGGAAAACACCGCTGCCGGCGAAGAAGGTGAAACTTCGGAAGAAATACCTGCTATGACGGCATAAAAGCGGCAGAGAAATAGCAACGGTCTTATAAAATAAAAGGCAGGCGTTTTCAAAAAACGCCTGCCTTTTTCTTGCCTAAAGATATTTAAAAATGTAAAATAAAATCAATTACTTTTATAAATTGCGTATAGCTATGAAAATTCAAAAATATATAAAAAAAACATTGCTTTTGCTTATGGTTTTTTCGTTTTTCGCGGGTTTTATGTCCTGCGAAGACAATATTTTTTATCCCGTCAACCGCGTTGAAATCTACCATAACGGCTCGCACATGCTTACTTCCGGCATAGCCAAAATTCCGGCCAACGCGCCTTATCAGCTTTCCGCCGTATTTTTTAATTCAAAAAACGAAATTCTGGATGTTCCTGATCCGGAATTTATTATTTGGACGGACGATTGCCCGACACGTAAATTCGAGCCGGAGATTGGTGTTGATGTTTCTTTTAATTCTGTCATACCGGAGGAATATAGCGAGGTTTACCATATATACGTTGAATATAAAGATTTGCCTCGGCGTGAAATAAGATTTCAATTACAATAAAATATAAAACAGAGGATTTGATGAAAACAACACTGCTATTATCCGGCGACGAGGCTCTTGCGCGCGGCGCTTATGAAGCGGGGTTAAAAGCCGCGGCAGCCTATCCCGGCACCCCATCGACCGAAATTTTGGAATACCTTGCGAAGTTTCCCGAAGTTGACGCGAAATGGTCTGTCAACGAAAAAACAGCTTATGAAGTCGCTCTCGGCGCGTCCGTTGCCGGAGTAAGAAGCATGTACTCGTCAAAGCATGTAGGATTAAATGTGGCGATGGACCCATTAATGACATCCGCTTATACGGGAATCAACGGCGGTTTTGTAGTTGTGGTTGCAGACGATCCGCAAATGGCGTCTTCCCAAAACGAGCAGGACAACAGGCTTATTGCAAAATTTGCAAAACTGCCTATGTTGGAACCCGCAAGCCCGAAAGAAGCGTATGAAATGGCGCGAATCGCCTTTGAAGTAAGCGAAAAATTCGATACTCCCGTCATAATCCGCATTACCACCCGCGTGGCGCACACAAAAGAAAACGTTGAAATCGGCGAAAGAAACGAGATTGCCGATAAACCGTTTACGCCCAATGCCCCCAAATACGTTATGGTTCCCGGGTACGCTTATAAAAAACATATCGCTTTGGAAGCAAAACTTTTGGAAATGGCTAAATACTCCGACGAGACTCCTCTGAATTCCGCCGAAATAAACGATAAATCTTTGGGCATAATCGCCGACGGCGTTTCTTATCTTTACGCGAAAGAAGCGTTTCCGGACGCGTCATTTTTGAAAATAGGTTTTACATATCCTTTCTGCGACGAAAAAATTAAAAATTTTGCGAAAGAGGTCAAAGACCTCTATGTCATAGAAGAGTCGGAGCCGTTTATCGAAGAACATGTCAGGCAGCTCGGAATACCGGTAAAAGCAAAAGACGTTTCTTACAGAATAGGCGAATTGAATTCGACATTAGTCAAAGAGATAATTGAAAATAAAAAAAAGATTGAAAAACCTTTTACGGCAAGAAAACCGGTTTTATGCCCGGGCTGTTCTCACCGCGCGGTATTTTACGCTTTAAAAAATTTGAAACTTACGGTTTCGGGCGATATAGGCTGTTATACTCTGGGCGCTTTAAAACCGCTTGAAACATTGCACACTACGGTATGCATGGGCGCAAGCGTCACGATGTTTGAAAGCATGTCTAAAATTTTGGGACGCGGGAAAGTAGTAGGGATAATCGGCGATTCGACTTTTGTTCATTCGGGCGTGGAAGGTTTGATCGACGCGGCCTACAACGGGGCAAAAGGTCTTGTCATAATTTTGGATAATTCCAATACGGCAATGACAGGCAGCCAGCCCAATCCCGCTACCGGCGTTAACGCGAAAGGCAAAAAAACAAAAAGGCTTATACTGGAAGACATTTGCAAAGCCGCCGGCGCGGATATTGTAGAGACCATAAACGCTTTTGCGGATAATCTTCAGGATAAAATAAAAGAATTGACGGATAAAGACGCTCTGTCCGTGTTGATAGTAAAATATCCGTGCAGGCTTATCTATAAAATCAAAGATCCGGTGCCGAAATTCAATTCCTCAAAATGCGTAACTTGCGGCGCCTGCCTGCAAATAGACTGCCCGGCAATATATAAAAACAAAGAAGGCAAAATTACTTTGGACGAACATTTATGCACGGGCTGCAATCTGTGCGTAAAAACCTGCAAATTCGGCGCTTTGGCAAAAAAGGATAATTAAAATGAAAAACGAAAAGGGTAACGAAATTACCGGTAACAAGGTTACCGATATATTGTTTTGCGGGACCGGCGGGCAGGGAGTTTTGACCGCGTCCGAAATAGTGTCGCTTGCCGCAATGTACGACGGATTTCATACGAAAAAATCAGAAGTGCACGGAATGGCGCAGCGCGGCGGATCGGTAGAATCGCATGTGCGCTACGGGAAGCATGTTTCTTCGCCTTTGATAGAAGAAGGGCAGGCGGACTTTTTCGTGCCATTTTACAAAGACGAGCATGACAGGCTGATTGCGTATCTTTCAAAAGACGGAAAAGATTTGCTTTCCGATTTGGAAAACGCGCATCTCGCATGCGAAAACAAAAAGTTTGTAAACACCTATATGCTCGGGCGGCTTTCAAAGCATTTAAACATATCGCAGGAAAGCTGGCTGAAAGCGCTTGAAATCGGTTTTAAAGGCAGATTTGTCGAAGAAAACAGGAAAGTTTTTTTGGAAGCGGCAAATAAGGCGTAAGCCGGTTATTGCGCGGTATTATATTTTCACAGGGACGGCATATGGATAATTCTTCCCCTGAAAAAGACGAAAAGAAAAAATCTCCGCTTGTAAAACACGCAGTCTTGGTATTTGCCGCATTGTGCGCTTTGGCAGTAATACATATGCCGAAAATTACGGATACGTTAGAAAATATCCGTACGGAAATTCAAAATAACAAAAACGCTGCGCGCGGCAAACAGTCCGAAGCGGCAGATTCGGAACCGTCAAAATACGCTGCTTTACTCAAGCAGCGCCTAAAAGAAGACGGAAAAAAAGTCAATTATAAGCGTGCACGCCGGGAATTATTGGAAATTGCCTATACGCTCAAAGGGGCGCTGCCTTACAGCGCATATATGGCAATTCTTAAAAACACTGATAATTTCAGAGATTTTGACAAAGTGGTTTCGTGTTTTTTCCGTCTTTCCGGCGAAGGCGGCATTATCGATTTAAATAACTTCCCGGAATGGAAAAAAATCTTAAAGTATGCCGGGCAATTCATAAAAACGGAAGAAGATTCGGAAACGGTAAAAGATTCAAACAAACAAACGTTCGCCGTTTTTTAGAAACAAAAAGAAATTTTATAACCGGAGCAGAGTATGATTTTCAATGAAAAATTTGAGACGATGGGGCTGGAAGATTTAAAAAATTTGCAGTCGGAGCGCTTGCGCGAACTCGTGAAATACGCGTATAAAAATTCGCCCGTTTACAAAAAAAGAATAGACGAAGGAGGATTTTCGGTTTCCGGCATTAAAACCATAGACGACATATCGAAACTTCCTTTTACCACAAAAGACGATATGAGAGACCATTACCCGTTC
>JAISVT010000062.1 GCA_031271405.1 Candidatus Endomicrobium macrotermitis
TAGAGGCTGCGAAAGAGGTAGAAGCGAATATAAGGGAAATGGAAGCGTCTGTAGCAGGGAAAGAAGCGCAGGCGATAGCGAGCGAAGCGGAAGCGGAAAAGAAGATGGCGGATGCAGAAGAGGTGTACGATAAAGTGATAGCGAGCGTGAGCGCGTTTGCAAGAGAAGATGTAAATATGAGCGAAGAAGAAAAAAGTGCATTAATAGACAATGCGCAGAGCGACAAAGCCAGTTTAAGAAATCCGGAAGGCAATAAGATAACAAAAATTATAAGCATAACGGACAGTGACGGTAATGCAGTGTCTGAAGAATATGTGCAGGCACTAAACGAAAATTTGACGGGATTGAACGCAACGTTAGATACGGCGATAGAAGAAGCAAAAGATGCGGCATTGGGAACCTTGGATATGCCTGCGTTGTTTGGAGAAGTGAACGAAGCGATAATGCAGGCGGCAGTGAGCATAGCTGATGCTGCGCTCGGAGAAAAGGATGCGAAAGCAGAGAATATAAGTTCTTTCTTCGGAATGACGGCTGAAGATTTCGAAAATTCTATAAACCAAAACGGAGAATATGCCGGATTAACGGAAAAAGCATATGAACTTCTTGCGGAGAACGGATTTGATTTTTCAGAGAAAGCTCCTGTAATTTTCCTGCAGAATACAACTCAAAATGAACAAGGAGCAATGGCGCAGGACGGCGCGATATACATACCTGCCGCCTCGTTAGAAGGTAAAACCGAGCAGGAACAGGTAGAATTGCTGGCTACAAAAATTGCGCATGAAGCTACTCACATAGAAAACAAGGCAAATCCCGAAAACATAAAATCCGTTCTTGGAGATTTACTGCCCGCCGGCACTGAAATAACGGAAGATAATTACGCGCTTTTAGATGAAGCGGCGGCGTGGAAAGCCGGTACGGATATGGCGCATAAATACGGCGATTTTAAGAACAATGACGGCGCCGCATCGGAAAACGCTAATTTAGTGGAGGCGTTTATCGCGCTATCAACAGGAGAAACATCTGCTGAATTCAAAGAAGCGGTTAAAGAATATACGCAAGGTTCAAACTTTTATTATAACGCGGTAGAAATACCTTTTATGAATGAAAGTTTGCCGAAAGATAACGTAAAAGTAAGCTTGTTCGAGTTAGACCAAGATTCTCCGTACTCGTTTACGGTAGAGTACGATGCGAAAAATAACAAAATAGCGGGTATAGAAGTTGTAGATAAGAGAGAAGAGGCAAATAAGCCTGAAAACGTATCCGAAGCGATAGCTATGGTAGCAGGAAACGAAGAAGCCGTAGCAGAGTACCAGGAGCAATGGGCTGAAGCGCAAGAAGAGATAGAATCAATAGAAAGTAAAGCGTCAGATGCCGGAAGAAGTCTTACGGCAGCCGAGCAGGCAAAGATAGCGGATTTGGAAGAAATTAAAACGGAAGCTCATGCCGGGAGCGTGAAAGAAAGCGAAGATATCGGAATAGACAGAGGAGAAGACGGAACAGGTACGACTGTAGTGGATGCGGCGAAATTTACTGAAGCGACGTCAGAATTAAGCGGTGAAGGATTAGATGAAGGATTAAAAGAAGATGCATTAGCTGGAGACGAAGTAGCGCAGGAAAAATGGAGCGAGCAGGTATTAAATTATCTGGATAAGGTAGTAGAAAACGGCGGGACGATAGTAAACTGCGCAACGGAAGCGGTAGCAGACGTATTGGAAGTGACGGGAATAGACGGAAAGGGTATATTGGCATTGCAGGCGTTGTCGGCGGACATAGCCAGCGGTGCATTTTTTGAAAACAACGAGATGGAAGATGAGAACGCGTCGGAAGTATTTATAAGTATGGACGGAATGAAGCAGGCATTAAATGATAACAGGGGAGAAGGAGAGGTTGAGTATAACGGATACAGCGCGGGAGCGTCGGAAATAGCGGGAGGATTGGAAGAAGGAGAGGAAGCGATACTGAATGTGAGGGCGACCGGAGAAGAAGAAAAAGAAAATCATTTTATAACGGTAGAAGCGGGAAAGAATGAAGCGGGAGAAGAAACGCTGACGATAAGGGACCCGAACAAAGACGAAGTAACGATGACGAAGAGCGAATTTGAAAAATATATGCAGGACACGTACGGAGCCGGGGAAAAGATAAATACATTGACGCAGTCGGATTTAGCTGCGAAAGCGGCAGATGGAGAAGGAGAAGCTGTAATGCTGGAAAGCGGAGAAATGAGGTCAGCCTCCGGAGCGTCAATATTGTCAGGAATAGTGAAAGCAGTAGCGGCGGCTGTTAAGACAGTAGCAAAAGCGGTAACGAAAGCAGTAAGCAATGCGAAATCGAAATCAAGCGGCGGAAGCAGTACAGGAAGCAACAGTAGAAGCGGAGGAAGCAGCAGTAGCAGCAATGACAGAAGCAGCGACAGGTCGTCAAACGATGACAGTAAAGCAAAGGCAGAGGAATCGCGCAGAGCGGCGGAAGAAGCAAGACAGAGGGCTGAAGAAGCGGCAAGGGCTGCGGAAGAGGCAAGGCAGAGAGCTGAAGAAGCGAGAAGAGCTGCGCAAGAGGCAAGAGAAAAGCAGGCTAGATTAGAGGCTGAAAAAAAGGCAGCTGAGGCGGCACAAGAGGCCAGAGAAGAAGCAAAGAAGGCGGCCGATGCAGCAAAAGAAGCAAAAGAAGAAGCTGCAAAAATTAGAAATATAGAAGAAAGGATAAAAGCTGACAAAGAAGCGGCAAGAGCAGCGGAAGAGTCAAGAAAGGCATCGGAATCAGCTGTAAATGCGGCGAAAGAAGCGGAAGAAACAGTAAAGGTCGTAAATAGGGATAGAATAAACACATATACTGAGCAGGAACAACAAGCCAGAGATGAACAAGCGCAGAAGGTGACGGCTCTGGTAAGCGAAACGGCGCAAATGTCGAGGGATGCGTCGAGAGCGGCGACAGATGCGAACAATAAGTTTGTAAGCACGTTAAAAGAAGCGGCGACAGAAGCGGCAGGCGGCGGTACATTGGCGAAAGCGGTAACGGATGCGTTTACGCAGCTGGGACAGGCTGCGAGTCAGGGATTTGAAGCGTTAATGGAAGCGTGCACAACAGCTGGCAAAGCAATAATGACGAGCGCTGACAGGATGATAGAGGGAGTAAGTAAATTTGCTTCGGCGTTATTGGGGATAGAGAGCGGCGAGAAGAAAGGGGTAGTATTTGATGAAGACAGCAAGACAATAATCAATTACGGAGAGAACGGGATAGAGGGCGAGATAAAACTTAGGGTTGCGCCGACACAGAGCCAAATAGAGACAATAAACGGCCTTATCGAAGAAGGTAAGGACTATGAAACTATATTGAATTTCACGAAGTTCAGCGGAATGCTGCAAAGCGAGACGCGTTATGACGAGAAGGGAGAGGAGATATATACTGCGACAAATGTAGGGCAAAGACCCGAAATCGGAACTATGGCGTTGCAGTATAATTTTGCGCAGGATTATTCGAACGAGACAACGATAGCGGGAGCAAAAAAAGGCGAACAAAAAGTAGTAGTAGAAGACTATAACGGAGCAGACGCGGGCTATACAATTTCAAGAGCTATGACGTATGCTTCGTCGAAAGACGGAGCCAAGACAAGCCAAACGACGGAAAACGGCGTTTCAGTTACGGCCAACATAGGCGAGTTGGAAAGAGTGACGGAATTTACGACGAAGACGATAGAAATTGAAGGAGAAGACACGGCGGTAAGAGTAGCGAACTCGGTAGATTTTAAAGGAGGGAGTTCGGCTTCTGGCGGAGTTATGATGGAAACGAGGGATTCCGAGGGAAATCTTGTAAGCGGAGGAATAAAGCCGACGGGTTTTGAAGAAGCGGTAATAATGCCGAACGGCGACGTAGAAGTAACAAGGTACGATTTGACAAATGCGGTAAGCGACGGGAAACTGCCTAAGCAGGAAGGAGAAGGCGGAGGCAGCAATGAGCCTACTTTAGTAGATCAATATGCAAAAATTCTTGAATTAACCGAAGGGCTTAAATTTGAAGGAAAAGACGACCTTTACAAAGGATATGAAAGAGTAAGCAATGACTATATAGATATGAGCAAAGCCGAAACGTATTCGTACAGCACGTCAAGCGCGGACTTTGTGACAAAGAACGTTACGGAAGGCGGCAAGGACGTAGCGATTAGCGCGAAATTGGCGGAAGGAGCGGACTGGAGATATGACAGGCGCATAGTTACAGATCATGCGGAAAACAGCGTAACGTACAGCAGCAAAACGTCGGACGGCGGGAAACATGTAGAGAAATTTTTAGGCGCGACGATAAACGCCGATTTTACATATGATACGAGCGGCTGCGGCAGGGAATGGCACGACCTTGATAAGAACGGTGACATAATACAAGGCGGAGCCGAGTATAAAGCCGGCAATGTATTGTCGATACCCGGCTCTAATGACAAGATAGAGTTTGATAAAGACGTAAGTTTTACATATTCGAAAGATGCAAATGGCAAGATGGTTATAAGTGAAAACTTCGTTTCCGGCACATATATAAACAACAAGTCTGACGGCACGCAGGCAAAAGGCGTGCTTGAAAACTGCAGATTTGAACTTGATGAAAAAGGAAATCCCGTACTTGCGGGAAAAGTAAATATAAATGCCGGAGCAGAATTTTACGTAGGCAAAGGCGCAAGCGATGATTCTGAAGAATCCGAAAATCAGCCGAAACCGGATGCAAGCGATACTAACGCAGTGGTAGTGGAAGGCGCAGACGGGTATACGGTAAGCGACGGCAGCATATCGCTCAGAGGCGGCGGATTGGTCGTAATGGGAGTAGGAGCCGAATTTAAGACCGGCTCTTATATGGAAGCGATAGGCGGAAGCGTAGTGGAAGGAAGCCTGAAAGTAGGAGTAGACGCAGAGAATAACTATACGTTTAGCGCGGGCAGCGGAGCGGTTGACGAGCACGGAATACCTACCGCTAAAACTGATATGACAAAAGACGGAGTATATACTTCGTCAAGATATGACGGGGAGGGTCTTGTACGGACATGGGTCGACGACTCTAATACGGGCGTGACGATGCTTACGGAATACAAGACGTATGATGCGGCGCAGAACAAATATGTACAAGTGACAAATTCCGCAGGAGAGCCTTCTTCCAATGTTACTTTAAAGGTCAGCAAAACCGGGGATACCGGATACGGGTATAAGGTTGAACAGCTGGCGGCAGAAGGGGAGACGGTATTAAAAATCGGCCCTGACGGCACATTCCTGACAGAGGGCGCTGTGATAAGGCAGCCTAATTGGCTGGAAGGCGACGGAGACAAGATAGACCAGATATTTACCGGGAAAGGTTTAGATATATCTGCAGGAGTAGCTTTTGAGTATTTCAATAACGGAGAATTAACGCACCACGGCTCTTATTACGACGGTGGCGAAATTATATTTACGCAGTTTGAAAACGGAGCGCTAATAGATGCATTCCAGCTCGGCAATCCGCCGGCAGTTTCAAGTATTGGTCCTGACGGTGAAGAAATACAGAGCATATCGAAGATAGGAATAGAAGCAGTTGAGACTGCTACTTATGAGGTTGATTCTGAAGGCAAAGAAACCGGCAGAAGCAGAAAAGAATATTCTTTCGTATATGAAGATGCCGGCGGGAATACGAGATACGCAGTCACCCTCACAGCAAGTGAGACTTTGCCTAACGGAGCGCCTACCGTTGTATCCAAAGGCATAACGGAAGTGAATTACAAAGGAAATGACTGGATGTCTGTGGAAAGTTCCTATACTGAAGACGGTACGAGCGTTGTGTTATACGGTCCGCAAGAAGGGCATAACTGGAACGGGTATTTGTATCAAAACGCGGACGGAACTTGGACAGACCTTGTTGACGGTACGGTTACTGCGGGCGGAAACATTACATATAAAAACGGCGCAGACGGCATACTTGACAAAGTGTACAACCCCGATTACGAGCATACTGTAATCGGCGTAAACGGTTTGGAAGCTACTGTCAAAGGCGGCGCTTATGATATGTCTTATGAAAACGGACAAATAATTTTCACGTCGCAGGCAGATATTAAAAACGCTTCATATACAAATCCCGAAACTAAATTAAAAACCGACGGTCTTGTAATAAAGCAAGGCGCAAAATTTGTAGGTACCGATAACGGGATGTCATTGTTTAACGGAGAAATAGAATCTACTACCGGCGCGAAAATCACTATACCGAAATCGCAACAAAGCACTTGGCAGACACAGTCGCAGATTGACGCGGCAAAAGCCGCAAAAGAAGCCGGAGAAGAAAAGACTTCTTATCCGAACGTTAACACCAACGGAATAATTAATGAAAATGCCGACGGCACATACAGTATTTCCGGAGACGGATTTACGCTGTCTGTACGCAACGGAAGTTTTGCGATGATTGGAGACGGCACCGTGCTGAGAACCGGATCTACGTATTATAACAAAGGCGAGAACGGCGAGATAACCGGGACGACCGAGGTTACAAGCGGTTCAATGCAGTATTACGTTGACGGCGACGGCAACTTGAATTTGCAGGGGTACGGCTCTTTGCCTGCCAAGACTACGCAGACCGGCAAGAATGGAGCGACATTAACGAATACATATAACGGTAAAACAATAACGAACACTACAATAAAAGCGATTGTAGAGGGCGATACGGGATTTGGATATACCGTTGCAAAACTCGGAGCAGGCGAAATTGCGGAGTATTCGTATAGCGTTGACGGCAACGGACAGATAATCAGCGAGAAGTTGACAAACGGCGCAGTAATGGAACAGATTTTAGTATCAAATGAAAGCGACGGACAGAAGATATATAACAAAATTACGGGTACCGGCGATTCTGTAGAAAGAGCGATGAAGTATATGGATGAGACCGGCAGGGAGATGTCTGCGGCACAGATGGGTACGGGATACTTTGTATATGATGCGGAAAACAGCGTAGGATATACATTAAATGTAACGCCTGCAATTAAGGATGCTGACGGTAACGATATCCCTAATCCGAATGCAATTGTAAGAGGCGCGGCGTTGACGGGTACGTTGTCCGCGGACGGCAAGACGTTTGTGCTTGACGAGCATATAGTGTTGTTTGACAACGGTAAAGAAATTATACAAGACGCTGCAGCGGGCGAAGGATATTCGACAAGATATTTCTATAAAAACGTCAATATAGACGAAAGCGGAAACATTGCTATGGCGCAGCCGCACATAATGGCGAAACTTAATAACGGCCAGTGGTATGATGTTCCGACAATGGAAAACTTCGGAAACGGAACGCTTGCGATAGGGAACGTATATGAATATGAAGAGGACGGTAAGACGGTAAAGCGTGATGAAGAGGGAAGAGCAATACTTAAGTACAATTTCGCTATGACCCGCGGCGAAGATGGCGTATGGCGTCAGTTGGCGGAGGGCGGCAAGGTAGGGGATTACAATATTACGGGTTATTCCAAAGAGGAAGGCTGGACATTAAGCGGCGCAAATGACACATATACCGTAGGAGTAAAAGATAATGCTTTTGCATATTCGTTGAAGAGTTTTAATTTGGACGGAACAACGTATAATGCCGAAGGCTTTATGTCTTTTTCGGACGGAAGCATTATGGCTATGGGAAGGACAGCGGAGTTTCCTATATATGTCACAAGGAATGATAACGGAACGTACAGGTATATAAAAGAAGGCGACGTATTGGGAGATTTCAGAGTAGGCAAAGATGAAGGGGGCTGGACGCTTGATACGAGTTCGCAGTTTAGTATAGTCGGAGAGAACGGATTAACGGGACAGATAAGCGGAAAATTCAGATTGACGAATGATGAAGAAGGTTTTGTAGTTAAGACAATAGGCGATAGAAGCATAAGTTATAAGAACCCTGAAAACGCAAATGACAGAAGTACTTCGATAACGCTGTTATCGGGTGCGAAAGTTGCGTTCGGGACAGGACAGGTGCAGGTGATTGACGGGCAAATAGCGGTATCCGGTAGCAGTATTATAGTTCCGCCTGCAAAAAGCGGCGGCAGCGGAACGGGCGGAGGAGGAGAAAGCAGCGGACAAATACCTGACGCTACGGGGACGAATGCGGTAATAAAAGAACTTGACGGAGGCGGATACAGCATATCAAACGGAACGATAAAAATATCCGAAGGAAGTTTGGTTGTGTACGGAAAAGGAGCGGTATTTAAGACGGGTTCGAAGATAGCCGGACAGACGGTAAAATCGGGAAGTTTAAGGCTGGCGGATTTTGACAGCGAAGGCCGCGCTTTGTTTGTTTCGCAAGGAGCTAAAGCGACGGCAACAATGGGTTCAATATCGGTTAGCTATAATCAGCAGGGAGTAACATGGGCGGGTTATTCCCAGCAGACAAAAGGCAATTATAAAGGCGCAAACGGGGACATATATTCGCATTCAACATTGGACGTTACGTATAAGCTTGCCCAAAATAATGGGTACAGCGTATTGGCTACGGATGAAGCGGGACAATTAATAGTAGCGTCATCTTCAAGAAGAGCGTCCGGTACAAACTTGTCGCAGCAACAGAGGATAGCGCAGGAAAGAGCAAGACAAGCTTATAATAGTATGACGGAAGCCGGAACGAAAGTTTCTGATTTGCAAAAACGCGTGAACAATTTAAAAGCCGCAGGATTTGATAGCAGTAATTCATATGTTAAAGGATTAGAGCAGCAATTAAGAGACGCAAGAGAAGATTACAATACTTTAAAGTTATCAATGCCTTCGGGGCAGGCATATACGCAGGCACAGGAAGAGCTTAGCGCTTATGCAGAAAAAATGGGTTACTACAATTCGTCTTACGGTTATTATGCGATGCAGTATGATTCCGAATATCAGAGATTATCACAGGCGGCTTCGGATGCATATTCGGTAATGAATGCCAGAGATAATTTACAGACATGGCAGGATATAGCCGCAAGAGTGGAAGCGGGTGATTTGGAAGCTACTCCGTGGAGAATGGAACTTATTAATGAATATACGGGGAAGTATCGTCAGGCAACAATTGACCAGTTAAATATGGATTTTAACGGTCTTGCGGATAATGCGGCAACATCGCTTGGCATCAGCCCTGAAGTGTTTGCAGAAAATCTTACGATTGACGCAAAGGATTTCAGCGTTGTTGTTAAAGGTGTAGTAAGCGGAGACGCGCTCAATTCGATAATCGGTGATGACAAGTTAGTACAAACGCAATATAACGGCGGGTATGATTTAAGAATAGATTTAGACGGAATTGTAAGCGCGGAAACTCCTGTGGAAGTAAGAGCAGGCAATACATTTGCTCTTAATGCAATAGATACGGAAAGTCTTGATATAACTACGGATTACAGCGGGTATGTTGAAAACATACAGTTTGTTTTTAATGAACAAAACGAGATGACGATGACCGGCGCGTTTGATTTTGTAAATACAAAAGCGAACGCTACATATACGGAAAGAGTTATAGGCGACGGCGGTTCGCAAGATCCGGGAGAGGGTACGCCGCCTACGGTAAATACGTCGGGAAAAATAGACGAATCGGTTGCCGGACAGACTACGTTGTCAGGGTATAACTCTGTATTGTCGTTTGTAGCCGGACAAAACGGCCCGAGCGCGGTTATTATAGGAGAGGGGACAACGGCGTGGTCGGGTTCGCAGTTACAGTCTGCCGGAGGAATAGTTACAACGACCGGCGGAAATTATACGTATTCGGGCAGTACGTGGGGTGCAGGCGAAAATGCAAGTTTTAGTTTTAATGGTTCCAAACATACTGTTGTAGAAAATCTCATGAATGCGTTTGCAGCAGAAGGATTGACTGTAACCAGCGAAGAACTGAATAAATTAACTTATTCCGGTCAAATAAACGGGGATATTTCCGGCAGTGCTATGGGAATGTTTGGAGGTATTTTAGGACATCAAACCCAGAGTGTTGCTGAAGCAGGGGTTAATGCTTCACTTGTCGGAGCGCCGATTGCATTATCAGACACAGTAACTTTAAACAGCGGTTCAATCAATATAAGTATGCAGGATTTTGGTAACGGCAGAGAAGTAGCATTTAAAGCAAATAGCGGTGTTAGGGCTACTTATGAAGTTACATCCGATTACGGCAAATCTGTTTTAGGTAAGGATTCCGTATCGGGTCCTGTAGGAGACGGAGAGTACATAAATGCAAGAAACATACTACAAGGCGCAGGGGTAAGCGATATAAATTCGTCTATCATAAGAAGCGGAATAACGGATGAACAAGCTGTGGAATTGGGATACGGCAGCGTAAGAGAGATAGCAGATTATGCACAAGATCAAGGTGTCAATAAAGTTTATGACGAAACAACTGATGTCCTCAAAATATCCAAGACAGATAATCTTACTGCTCCTTTGGAATTCGGCAACGCCACAATACATGCCAATCAAGAAATAACGAGAACTACTATAATTACGGAAAGAGGTGTGAGCCAAGCGATTACGGGCAATAGAACATGTAATTTTGACGAGGTTAAAGACGACGGCTCTATAACTCCTGCCGAACCCGTGACAAACGGTATTTCCGGAAGTATTACGGACGACAGCGAAAATGTAATAGACGGTGATTTAATAGATGTTATATTAGCTTTTGACGAGGATAACAAATTAGGAATAAGCAACGGCGATTTTGTTTTTTCAAATAATACTTTCTCTGCGGCAAAAGGCGGCGGATCCGCCGAAGGCGGCACAGGGGAAGCTCCTACAGTTCGTACGCAAGGAGTAATAAACGATTTAGGCGCTGACTTTACGACGGTCAAAAGTGCTAACGGAGAAGCTGCGGTAGTTTCAATCAGAGACGGCGCTTATGCTTTAGTCGGCAATAATGCTATTGCGCGCGAAGGTTCGAAATTACAAACCGCCGGCGGAGGAGTAACGACCGTTTCAGGCAATTATGTACATTCTAACGGTTCTTGGCTGGGAGACAGCGCAGATTCTTCATTCAAATTCAATAATCCGAGCGCGGTTAAATCGGAATTAGAAAAAAGCGGGAACTTTACAATAGATGACCTTGCCGGGATTGATTTTTCAGGAGACATTAAAGGAAATATAAATGCAAATGCAGTTGATTTATTGACTACGGTTTATCAAAATAAGGCGCAGCCCGTTCAACTTCAAGGACCGGTTCAGCAGGGACAAGATCCGCTTGAAGGCTACAAACCTATGAGCCTTACTTTTACCGGAGAGGGGCTTGTAGGCAATGTTAAACTAAACGCCGGCAACAAAATCTCTATAGGTTTAGAAGGGCCTGTCGGAAGTTCTTCTTTAGTTTACAGGGCGTTAAATGCTATTGATACGACCGGAGTAATGTATGACGGCTGGAATACGTCAGACGGCAAGGTTGATTTAACGTTTGCTGCAGGCGACATACTTTCTCTTGAAGTAGGACTTGATGAAGGTACGAAAATCAGTAATACGGATGCGATAACGTGGCAGGGTAAAGAATTTGCGGCAGGGGAACTGGATATAGTAGTTGACGGTAATAATAATTTTACGCTTGACGGCAATTATAATATGGGCAGCCTGGAAGGTGTAAACGCTTCGGAAGTAACATTTGAAAGCGGTTCGATTGTAGAATTAAATCACGGGACGATATTCGGAAAAGGCTTGAAAATCAGTTTTGGCGATTCCGGAATAATACTTGAAGATGCAAAACCTTCTTCCGGAGGAGATTCTGCGGGCGCTTCTTCCGCCGTATATGCCGAAGGCGATTTGTTTGCAGGCAATAAGTTTGTAGGGACATTCCATAATGTAAATGAGAATAGTATTGCGGGTTCTTTGAACCTTAACGCATTAAAGGCGGTGGGTTCAAAAATCAACCTGCATAACGGCGTAAACGATTCTTATTTCGGCAATATTTCCGGCGGAACTTTGCACTACGAGGTTACTGCCGAGGGTATAAAGGCAAAAGCCGTTGACAGTAATGTTCAAGCTGTACGCGAAGCTGTCGAACAAGGCGAGAATGTAAAACATTACAGGCAGTATTCGACAGAAGGAATAACGGATTCATGGCTTCAGTACAATGCAGGCGCAACAATACCTCAAGATCTTGTTCCGGACGGGGTAGCATTGACGGTTCAAGACGGCGAGGACATAAAACGCCGCGTACAAATTGATAAAGAAAATAACTTGGAAATATTGAATGCAGACGGAAGTTTTGTGTTGGGAGATACATTCTTCTCAGAAGGTTTTAGCGCTGTGGGGACAACAATTGTTAACGGAACGAAAAAAGAGGTAACGTACACGCCGCAAGTTATTGCAACCGGCGACGGACAAACTAAAACTGTCCTTGCGGCTGTAATTGATAAGGAAGAAGCCGTTAAGCCTTATCTTAATGCGGGGGAGAGCATAGCCTATACGACAGACGGAAAAATGATAGCGGTAGTGACGGACAATATATTGAGTAAAAAAGGAGATGGCGGGTTTTTATTCTTTGGCAACACAGGCGGAGACGATATACAAATTTTTGATAAAGACGGCAATTCGTTAGGCTGGGTTGACGGTTACGGCGGTGCAGGCAATAGTACAAGAGAAATAGTAGAGTTGGCAGATATTAATGGTAACGGGGTAGGAGTATATGTTACTGTTGACATGGATCCAAATAAGAAAGAAACAGACACTTCTGCGGGTTGGACAGCAGATGACGATATAAAGGTCAGAACTTCAGACGGCCGGGTAGTAATGGTTGATAGAGACGGGTGTTTTGGGCAGGGGGCGCTGCCAAGTAATGATGAGAGATACAATACTACCGTTTCGGCACCCGGGATGGTTTTCGCTGACGGTTCGGAAACAACAATCAATTTGATAAATGATCTCACTGCTGCTGTCTCAAAACCTGAAAACTCAAGGCAAGTCATATATACGGATACAAACGGCAACCAGTATGTAGTGTATGCCGATAAGAAAGGGCTTCAGCTTAGACAAGAACAAATAGAAATAGACGGGCAAATGTTAACTATTGATTATAACCAGCTTAACAGCGGTTATGTTTCAACCGCAACATATGAGCTTGATGGAATAACGTACACTTTTAACAGCCTTTATTCAGAGCGCGATGGTAATAAACATAGGTTAACGTCGACAACGAAAACTGAAGATGGAAAATATCAGTATATAGAATTGGATCTTAGCAAAGGAAACAATATAACTTTAAGTCATGTGGAGTATAATAACGGGTTTTTTGGCGATAAAGATGTTGTTACCGATAAAATTATACAAAACTATATGTCTGCTGACGGTTCCGGAAACAGGACGATATATGATGATTTTATCAGTAGTAGTGATGGGGTAACTACGGCAAGTATAAGTAAAAAAAGCTGGAATGAAAATGGCGATAATGAAAGAGGCATATATTATACGGAAGGTATGACTTATGAATGGAAAGGCGAAGCCGGAAAAAAGCCGTTGGATGCTATTGGTCATGCTAAAGAAATTACGGTTACAAACGGATATACAAATACATACGATTTTAGAGCTGACGGAACTCGTTATCAAGTCGCAGGAACATTGTTCAGCGGAACAATGACAGATATCAAATACGATGAATCGGATATAAAGAGTTTTGTGCCTGGAACTGACGGATATAAAGAAACCACGCTGTTTTTTGAAGACGGCGTACAAGTCGGCTCAAAGACGGAAGTAAAAACTGCTTATACTGAAACTGATAAAAACTATTTAAGAGGTCTTGAATGGCCTGAAGGACTTGGAGTAAATGAGACGGATCTTAAAAAGGCTTCGGTAATAGAATATGAATACATAAACGGCGTAAAATATGAAACGAATGTCAGAAATATAAAAGTCGAAACAACCGGTGTGGATAGTGACGGAAATGAACAAAGGCTGCAGACGGACTATTTTACCAACGTTTCAAGAGACGTGCGTGAAGGCTCCGCATATTATTACGATGAAAACTGGAATTATACCGATTATAGAACCGTTGTTGTTGAGACTACTGCTCAAGATGTTGTAACCGCACAATATAGCGCTAAAGACCAAGAAAACCCGGCTATAGTTTTATACAGCGGTTTAGCTGATGGTACGACTAATATCTTAACGACTGCCTACGATGACCAAAACAGGCCAGTCTTTGAAGAGCAAAAAGGCGGGAAATTTAAAACAACCGCATTGACGGACGGTGCGTATTCAACCTGGAAGCTCGGAGAAGAAACAATAGAAACCGGAATTAAAGCCGGGGATGTTATATCTTACGGCAAGCAGGATTTTGTATCAACTTATAAATACAGCAATTCCGGAGTGCCTACGGTAAATACCGTAGCCTATAACTACAACTATTTGGACTCTTCTGCAGACAATGAGAACGGTTACGGTGCAAACGGTACGGTTGAAGTTTCTATAACAAATAAAACAGGAAACTTCCTTATAACGGAATCTAAAGAAACGCAAACTTATGGACTTGATGATGCTCTTGCGTTGGATTCAACGCAGGAAATGGGAAGAACATACTCTTATTCGGAATCTTCAGCGATTGGCGGGCTAAATATTGACGGAAGTCTTTCAAGAGATGCCATATTGCAGGAAATTGCAGAAAAGACTAACGACAGCGAGTTTTATAACAAAGCTGCAAATCTTACCGACGAACAGCTTATAAGGCTTGTGTCAAGCGACAATTATACGTTCTACGGTGTTGATGTTGATTTTACCAATAAGTCTGTAACAATTCAGGAAAACGTTTCAACGGATGCGGATTACAACATAAGAGGGCAAGTTATAAAAACTATAAAAGACGGCGGTGAAACCGGCGGAATTTATAGTTATGGTTTGTCTGAAGAAGCCGCGGCGGCTTATGCTAAAACGGATATCAGCACACTTAACATTTTCGGAGAGGGTGATTATATAACTTCAAAAGTTAACAGTGTCAACGGTGCCGTAAATGGTCGCGCATTTGTAGACATGGGTAAAATCCCTGCGATTGTTAAATCGGACATGGTCAACGACACACATAGTATCTTGGGTGCATTGAATAGCTTTACGCGTTACAGAATTGATGACGGTTATCAGTATGATTCGATAGGAAGACTCGTTTCCAATAATTATCAGGCTATAATCAAAGGTGCAGACGGTGAAACCAGAGTTGTAGTCGGTACTGTTGAAAATAGATATCAGAGAAACGGAGAAAATGCTACTGCGTCCGTTTATACAAGCGATATTCGCAAAAGTGTGGGAACAGCCGAGGTGAATCCGCAAGGGGTACTAAACAGAGATATTATAAATTTCGAAAACGGGAAATTAGTTGATGAAGCAACTGAAAAGGCTGTCTTAGAGAGCATTGCCGGGCAGAAATCGCAACCTTCGTATTGGAGTAATGTAGGAGACGGAGAAGGGCAGGTTAGAAAGTCAGGGTATAGTTATCAGAATCTTGGATATTCAGCTCCGGCAAATAATCTTTCTTTCAGTGCCGTTGACCAATACAACTCAATAGGTGATTTGAGAGATATACAGGTATTAAAACGCGATGAAACGAGAAATACAATAGTGACGGCTGTTGTTACCGGATTGTATGTTGCGGCATCGGTGGCGCTTGCTGTTGTAACTTTCGGTGCGTTTACTGCAATACAATTGAGTGCGCAAACAGCGGCTATGGCAGTTTTAGCTCTTGCCGCTATTCCTTCCGTTTATAACGGAATGAAGTCCGGAATGGAGAAAGTTTCTACCGGCGATACGTGGGGAGCTGTTACTGAATTTGCTTTTGTAGCTTTGGACTTTGCGATGGTTGCAATTTCATTTGTCGGTGGAATTGCAAAAACGGCGAAAGCGGCAGCAGACGCTACTAAAGCAGCGGGTGCTGCCGGAAAAGAGGGCGCTAAAGCAGGTCTTAGGGCAACTCTCAAAGCCGGAGCGAAAAAACTTGGCGGTAGTATTGTCGGCGGTTTTAGGAATGCTGCCGGCGGAATAAAATCTGCCGTACAAGGGTTCACCGCTGCATCTGGACTTTTGGCAAAGACCGGATACGTTTTTAGCGGCCTTGGAAAAGGATTGCTTACAGCGCTTTCTAATCCATGGGGTACAAGAGCACTCATTGCTACGGTTTCAACGGCTGCAGATTTAATAGGCGGTCAGAATCAAAATGGTTTCCTTGATATAGCTCGTTCAATGTCTCTTGCTCAAGTTTTCGGTTGGGGAGGTCGTATTTCGTCTGACAGCTTCCTTAACCAAAGAGCTTTTGGAAATTTAAAATGGGGTGCTTTAATGCCGGTTTTGGGTTATGTACTGGCCCCGGGGTTAATTAACGGAGTTGCAAAAGGCGCTATATCATTAGGGAAAACATTTGCCGGCGGATTTAAAGCAGGTACAGGTATTGCCGGCAAGATTACCGGCGGACTTAAGTCAGTAGGAAGTTCCATAAAAGGTTCTTTAGGGCAAATGATAAGTAATTTTAAAACAAACGTATCGTGGGGCGGGGCGAAAGGCAACGGATGGTTTACGAAAGAAGTCAACGGCGTTTCAAAAGTCGGCAGGTTTTCCAATTTCTTCTCTTCTCCTGCCGGAAGTAAGCTCGCCGGTGGGTTTAAAGGTGCTTGGCAGAATTTAGTTTCGGCGGTCACGAAAAAGGGCGCTTTCGGCGGTTTCAGTAAAGGCGCCTTCGAGACTTGGGCAGGCATATATAACCATACGTATACTATGACTCAACTGCAAGTCTTTATGAATGCGGTCGGCGACGTATATGACTATAGCGGCGGCTTCGGAGTAGGCGGAAATGGGTTTGGCGGAAATTTACTTGATTTTGTTTTTGGTGAAATGGGAACTGCTAATGGAAATATTTTTTCAGTAAATCTCGGACACAGTTTGATGTTTGGTGTCGGGATGCACGTCGGTATGCCTATATTTCAAGGCATAGCGGGCTTTGGTTCATCGTTGTTTGCCGCTGCGCCTGAAGTTACGGCAAGCGCTGCAGCAGGCGCTGCCGCCGAACAGAGCATATATGAGAAGTTTTTAGGTAAAAAAGCCGGGCAAGTCGCCGAGAGATATGTCGGCGGAATTGTAGAAGAAGGTTTAAATGAAAATATTATACAGGCGATAATTACTCCTTACGTCGGCGCAAACGCCGCGGAATACATGTCTGAATTCTTGTCGCCGGGCGGCGGTGCTAATACTTCGCAACAGCAATATACGGAAGTTATAAACAGAGCGGATTTGAGTACTCAGGAAGGCAGGGAATATGCAAGGAAAAACACTCAGCAATATCTTGAAAACCTGGGTCTTACAGATGCTAATGTAGAAGTAAGCCCCAATGGTATTATTGTCAACGGCACTGCTATAACTGCTTCAGATATGCAGAACTCAAGATATGCCTTGCTTGCCGTAGCTTCTATAGCCGCTTCAAGCAAAAATGCCGACGGAACGGTCAGTTCGGAGAAATTTACTGAAAATATGGGAAATATAGATAACGTTAGAAAGGTAATTTCAGATTACGGCGGTTTTGCAAACAGCGATTTCTCATTTAGGACAAATCTTGCTCAAAACTTCCCTGCTTTGATGCAGCTTACAAATGTTATTGCGGCTAATTCCACCGTCAATCCTGCGACCGGCGCCAGAGAATTCAGCCCTGCTGCTTTTATCGCTAATAACCAAATCACAGATGCGGCTTCTGCAAAAGCGGCTGTCAATAACGTTATGCAGTTGATACAGTTAAGCGGCGCTAATACCGATGGCAGCGGAATAAAAACCGGTACTATAAATATTCCGACTATTACTAGTATAGTAAATAGCTTGACTGCTTCAGCTTCGGCAAACAACGCTGAAACTATGGTAATTGTCGCAAATCTTTCAACATTTGCGAAACAAATTCCTGCAACTCAAAGCAAGGTAAATAAGTTTGTCAGTGACATTAGGAGACAGTTCGATGAAGGCTATGTTTCTTCTCAAGAACGGCAGGTAAACATTAGGAACGCTCTCACTGACGCCATAAATACAAAAATGACTGAAATGTATAACAATAACAAACAGTATGTAACAGAAACAATTCCTTTCTTGCAAGCATCTGCAGAAATAGCTTGGGCAGAAGGTGATGTTCAGGCTTATGATACTATGATGAGAGAAATAGCAGCATTGCCGTCTATTTCAGTTGACGCGGCTCTTGACAAACTTACGATAGAACAACTGAAAGCTTTGACAACCGGAATAAACGGCAACTCCGCATTATCAGAGTTGAATACTAAAGTTGTTGTTGAGCTTAATTCTAAAGTGGTCTCTCAAATAAACAACGAAGTGGAAAGACTTACACAGATGAGAGATAATGGTTCCAACGCCGGATCGAGAAATATATTAGAAAAATTTGGTTCTGTAGAAGCATATGAGGCGACTCTTAAGTTTTTTACAGCTCTGCAAAGCTTGAATACGAACAATAATCTCTATGATGTTATGACAAGTAATTCGGATGCGTATAACAAAGCCGTTAATGAATACAAATCTTCCGTTTTGGCAAACGTTTCTGAAGCGATTAACAGGCAGCTTGGCATATCGGCTGAAGAATCCGAAGCGGCAAATGAAAAAGCGAGATCCATAATAAATTTTATGTCTGCGGTTGAATTGGCGGCTATAGATAATTTGACAGATAAGTTAGTACGTGCTTCTTCTGAACAAATAGATGTTGTCAGAGGATTGGAACAGCAGGCAAGAGATCAAGTAAGAATGCTTGAAACTCAAATAAAGAAGATTGAAAATGGCGAACTTTCAGAGCAAGAAAAGATAAAGAAACTTGAATCTTTAAAGACAGTTTTAACTGTTGTGCGGCAAGCACAGAATGCGTTTAACTCATCTCCTGCAGAGTATACTGCAAATATGGCTGAATTGAAAGACTCCGTAATAAGTTTTATTGAGAGCAATGCAAGAGCTAACAATACGGATAATTCAGAAGATAAAAACAAATTAATAAATGATAATGTACAAAAGATGCGAGAGATGTCTGTTGAACAGTTGCTTACCGATGCTTTAGAATATGTCTCTATAAATGTGTTAGCGCAGTTTGATGTCAGGCATTCGGATATCAATGCTCAAGGTGTTCCAAACGATTTGTCTGACTTATTATCGGGACTCACCGCCGGCTATGTAACTGGGATTACAATGTTTGATTCTATATCTTTAATCAGGGGATTGGAAAAAGGAATTGAGGTAATAAAAGATACATTCACAGATAAGGCAGAATTGGAAAGTGCTATGAACCGCGTATATGATGCGCGGGCTGACATAATAAATATCTTAACTGATTCAACCTTAAACGAAAAAGATAAAGTTTTAGCAATAACAGAATTGCTTAAATCGGATTATTCAAAGTTTGAGGCGATAGCGGATTATGTCGGTTTTGGGAAAGAAGCGATGGCACAATTTTTCATTAGAGCTATTGCGTATCAAGAAAGATTTGTCAGTGGTGCTAATGTCACAGCCAATAGAGAATTCCAGAAAAAAGCAGAAAGATTTGTAGCAAACTTTATCGAGACACATAAAGTCGGCGAGACACTGCCAAAAGGATCTTTAGATAGATTTATGGGGCAGATTTCAAGTGCTGATTTTACCGAAGCAGAGCAAATCAATGTTATGAGAATGTTTGTTGATGAAGCTTTATTAAGAACTGCAAACTTCCATCTTAGAGCTTCACAGAGCGAAATGGTAGCTGCACTAGGTAACGGTTATAATGTGGCTCTTGATATGGGAGGCGGGAAAACCATAAGCCTTGTTGCCGATGCCATAATTGACAGGATGATCAACGGTAAATCTTCTAACATTGAAATTTTAGTTGGTAACGGTGCGGTTGGCAATTACAGAGGTAATCCGTTAGTTGATAATTTACTTGCTTTTGTCGGTATGAGTGCGACTGTGATTGACGGCAGTTTTGGCGAAAGCGCGGAAGGAGCACAGAAGTTGGAGGCCGCTTATAAGGACGCTGATCAGTTAAAGATTCTTGATCCGACTCAAAGAGGGCATTTAAAGAATAAAATAGCGGGAAGTCCTTATGGTGCGGCAATATCGGAGGCATTAAATAGCGTTAGAAGAGTTCTTGCCGATGAAGTTCATTTATGGACATTAACACGTACTGCGGCAGTTATAGGCTCTGAAGGGACAATTCCCGCAGAGGGAACAATTAAGAGAGTTGAAGATATGTCTTCTGCAATTAATGCAGAATATATAGCGAAGAATATGGATAAATTAGCGACGGTTAATGGAGAGTTGTTCGTTCCATCAGGCAATGATAACAGTGTTGATTTCACTATTAAGAGGTTTATGACTTGGGAACAATGGATTGAATATCGTAATAATCCCGCAAACGCCGAAAAAACAAAAAGTATGTTAGCTGTTGTAGGTGAAAGTACAGCTACTTTGCTTTTAGGCTTTAACGGAGCAATAGAAAGCAAAATAAATACTTCAGAAATTAATAACGGAGAAATGATGTCGTTTGTAAGAGGTTTCTTTACTGTTACTGATAAAGGAGGCATGGCAATTAGTGAAGAAGACGGTTTGGTAAAACCCTATGGTACCAGCGTAGAAGAGAATATGAATATATCCGATGTTTTCTTGCAAGCAGGGTTTGCTTTAAAGACATATTTAGGCGGACAAGATGGCGGAACAGTTAGATCTATTTTGGAGAAACGTACCAGAGAAAGTGAAACTTCTGCAAGTACCGACTTGTCCGCAATTTATGAAGGTGCAGAAAATGTCTCTATACTCGGAGTATCCGGAACTGTGTTAGGATTGCAGCAGCTTATTGCAAGCAGAACAGGAGCCGGCAAACTTTATCTTATTACAGGAGGCAGGGCAAATTTTGACGGTGTTGAAGAAGTAAAAGTAGCTGATACACATGAAGCTAAAGTAAAGGCTGTGAAAGAGGCTATTATAAGCGGTTTTAGCAGAGAAGAAAATATATTATTGCTTGCTAAAACAGCTCCGTCTGGCGCAGTATTTATGGAAGCAATAAAAGGCATATTGGCAGAAGGCGGTGCCAATGCAGAACTATTAAAGAGTTATACAATATACGACAGAACTGCCGGCGCTTCAGGTGTGAAATATACAAACGGGGCATTGTCAGACGCGGATGCACAGCAACTCGGAACAGTTACAGATACAGAAGGCGAGTCTATAAATGAAAAAAGCCGTGATGCCTTGGCTAAAGCAAAGAACCTTGAAAGAAAAATAATAATAGATAATGATGCGGGTGCTACTGGAGTGGATTATCAAGGCGATTATACTTTAGCAGTATTAGACTCTCACTTATACAGTAATACGGATTTGGCGCAGTTGTTGCAAAGAATAGGCAGACCAAATCCCGCAGGAACAGGACGTGGTGAAGCAGTAAGGTTTATTGTTCAAGATTCAAACGCAGTAGTTGCTCATATAGAAAGCGTTTTAGCGGATAGCGAATTTACGGCATTTTTTGAAAGAGCTGTAAAGGGCTTAGAAGGTAAATTCTTGAAAGATGTTAAAGCGAAAGAATTGTTTGAGAATTTAATAACAGGCGATGCTGAAACGGGATATAAATTGAAAAGCGGTGCAATTACCGACCAGCAATATCAAAGAGATGCTTTGCAATTGTTGACATTCTTTACTGAAACAAGCGAGATAAATGCTTCTATACGGTTTGCGGTAAGCAGCTCTATAAGAGACCGTATGTTGATATCCCAATTAAGAAATATGCAGGCCGTAGCTCAGCCTAATTCTAAAGAATACATGCTTGTTCAGCAGGCAATAGATAGGGTATTGGCAAACGGAGAACATGATCCTAAGGCAGATTTAACCGGCCGCGGAACGGCTTCAGAAATGGAGTCCGATAGAGGCGATAGTTTTATAACGAGATCTTATATGCAAAGTCGTGCTGAAACGCTTGGCGTTTTTAGAACTTTGCAAGCTTCTTTAGAAGCGGAATCGTTGGCAGACTCTTCGTCATATATTTCTGCAAAAATTGTAATCGAGGAATTGACAAACTTGAACGAAGGAGAGTTGACAGAAGCGGCTTCTGCAATAGCGTCAAGTGAAGTGAAGACTTCCTTGGTAGAAGCTGAAACGCTTAAAGACTTTATGATGATGTTGTACGGCATGAGCGGTTACGTTTCTCCTCAGCTTACAAATAAAAAAGCAGAGCCTATTCTTGTAAATCAAGTTAATTTGACACAAGAACAACAGCAAGTTCTCAGAGATGCAAATTTAGTAATTACACAAAACGGCGAAGAAGTGATATCTTCAGCTGCGGGGCGTGCAGCGGTAGAGTTGATGAGAAACAATGTCAATAAGAAGGACAGTGCGGCCATGTCCAAAATCATAGGTATGTTGCTTACATTATTGGCAGCCGGTATAGGAGTGCCGCCTGAAGAGGATTTGAATGGCAGGGTTGTTAAATTGGCAAACGTGTTGCAATCCACAGGCATAACAGATATAAATAATGTTGTTTCGTTCTTGAATCTTGCATCATCTCTGAATGCCGAGCAGCAAGAAGTTTTGAAAGGCGTATCGCCGGCGAAGATAAAGAATGTTATAAACGCTAAACATTCGGCGTTCTTAATGCAACAAATATCTAGGCTTGGAAATTACAAGTTGCCTACTGCTCAAAGTGTGGCTCTTGCTAGTTTGCTTGGCGATGATGCAGGTAAAGAATTGACGGCTATTAGAAATGCCTATGACAATGTTGAAACTAAACTTTACAATGCGGCTCGGTATAAATTGACTCCTGAACAAGAAGTTGCGCTTGCCAATGCACAGCTTGCAAATTCTGCTTTGCCTATAGCCAAAGTTTCTCAATTTGTCGGAGGCAATTTGAAATATTTTACAATGCTTCCTGTATATGGCTTCTTTAACAATTTGTTGGGTGTAAATCCTCAGGCTGCTGATATTGCCGGGCAAGTTTCCAATACTGCAAAGAGTGTCATAGGATACGGAACTACTAACTTGCTGTTGGGCAGGTATTCACAGCAAAATAATGCAAATACGGCAGTTGATAAAGCTGCACAGGGTGCGCTTGCAGTTTCCGGCAGTGTTGCAAGCAGAAGTGACATCAGAGCTTTGAGAAATTCAGTCAAAGCCCTTGACAAGTTGGTTCGCGTCCCCTTGTCAGACATTAATGTTTCGGATGGTACCGAGGTCAGGGCGCGTATGGCGGTTGTCGGCGCTCCGGTCAACACGGGTACGGATACCGCTATGGCGAGCATAGCATGGATGAATGAAAATGTGCCTGCGATGAACGAAGCTTTGAAAAAGCTTACGATTGCGGATTTTAATAATTTCAGACAGTTTGATTCACTGCCGTTCCTTGTAAGCAAAGGAGAAATTGATTCTAAAGCTATTACTGCGCAGAACATTATTGACGTAGTAAACGGCAAACCTCTCATGGAAATATTAAAACCCGGATTGTTTGCCGCTTACAATGCGGAAGTTGCTAAAGGAACTGAAAAAGAAACAGACGAAAATAAGAAAAATGATGCGATAAACAGAAATAAAGCTAGAATGACAATTCCTGCAGTAAGAAAATTAGCACAAGATGCAAAGATTGATGTTGAAACGGCAATCGGTTATATATTGCCCGCTCAAAAGCCTGAAGAAGTTATAGGCAGATATAATGATGTCGCATCTCGCAAAGGTGCTGAATTTGCAGCCGTAAGAGTAACCATGGGTCTTTTGGCGTCAGCTTCCGATGCACAGGTAATCATTAACAGAATAGAAGAAAGCGATAAGAGAATGGCGAAATTCCTTGAGGAAATGGGGCAACAGGCTAAACCTGCTTTCGCAGAAATGCCGAAAGCTGAACGCGTTGAAACGCTTAAAAGAGCGGGTGTAGTACAGCCTGTAAGCGAGTTGTTAAGAGCATCGGAGCAGACCGGAAAGTGGAATACGCCTGCGGCAGAACAAATACTTAGGGATGTAAAAAATAAGCCTACCGCAACCGAGACATTGCAGGCATTGGAAGGAGAAGTGAGAGAGCATATAGCCGTTATGGAAGAAATGCGTAATGGAAAAATGCCGAGATTAAGACAAAGAGATATTACTGCAGTGATAAACAATGCGGAAAATTTCATAGGCAGTTTGTATTCTTCGGAAATACCGGAAGCCAATCAGACGGAAAGTGCGGATGCGGCAGTGCCAAAAGTAATGGGTGTGCCTGTAAGCGAAGTAACAGACATTGTTTCCGGAATAATGACGAATCCCGCGTTTGAGTTGATAAACGGTGGAAAGAGAGCACTTGAAGGGCTTGACATTCAAGGCGAGACGGCGAAAGCTCTTAACAATTGTCTGATAGAGTCGTTAGATAAGGCGGGATACACAGTCAGTCCCGCAAGTTTGTCAAATAAAGTAGTTGAGATGATAATGTCCCCGGAAGAAGCGCCGTATGAAAACGAATGGGATATGAAGAAAGTAGCCGGATTAAGCGGAGAGACACCCGCCTACATAGGAATGGGAAGAGAGTTGGGAGATTTGGCAATAGGAGAAATATTTGTTGATGAATCCGGAAAATATCCCGATGCTATTACAGAACTGGGAATCAATAATTTGAACGGTATAATAATGATAAGCGAAGGAAAAGGGAAAGAAGCCGGGCATGCCGTAAAACCTGCTACGATGATAGAATTTGAAGACTTGATATCCCAAGGTTATACGACAATTTTGCTGCCTCAAAAACTTATGGATAAGTATGACGGAGCAGTAGAGAAAATAGCAGACGCGCCTTCTGTAGAAGCAGAGGCAAAAGCAAAGAAGAACTGGGAAGAGGTAAAACAGACGCTAGATAAGGCAAGCAGCTGGAAAGATACCGACGCATTAACGACACTGGAAAAGGCTGTATATGGGTTTACAAATGCGGAAGACAGAAATATTCCGATGCTGCAAGCACTGGCGGTATTTAATAATGTTAATGCAATGAAAGAGTATTTGGACTTACCTGCTTCCGGATATGACGATAAGATTGTAATGCAGAAAGCATTTGAAACATTTAACGAAGCTTCCAAGGCGCTAAAAGGTGAAGAGTTGCAGTTTGAAGCGAGAATAATCAGAGTAGTGGCAGACATATTGATAGCTGAGTTAGGGAACAAGAACGTCGGTGCTTGGGTCGAAGGAGCCAATGCAACCGATATATCACAGTTGCAGAATGTCATTTCAACAAAAGTAAACAGGAATTTATTTGTAGAAGTATTTAAGGACGGGGTGATGAATTTCGGTAAAGGAGACACAGGAGACTTTGTTATAGATATAACGGCATTGAAGACAGCGTTGGAAACAAAGATAACATCTTCAAGCCTGTTGTTAAAAGCTGATATTCCCGCGTTGGAAGGGATGATAGAAAGAGAAAGAGGGAAGAAGAAAACGCTTCTTATGGACATCAGACACGCAAGAGCAGTCGCCCAGGCAGCGTAGTTTGAAATGCAGTTAGAGGTGAGAAATTAGGAGCCAGGAATTAACTGCACCAAGAAAAACAGCAAACAGGCGGGCTGATAGAAGTCATTATCAGCCCGCTTTCTTTTGTATATATAAAAATTTATAAAATGATTTGATATAATATCCTCTAAATAAAGTTATTTATAATAACTTACAATAACGGGAGTCAAAAATGAGAAGCGATCAAATAAAAAAAGGGGCTGTAAGGGTTCCTAACAGATGCCTTTTGTATTCAACGGGCATAAGTCCCAAAGATTTGAATAAGCCTTTTATCGGCATAGCGTCGTCGTTTACGGATTTGGTGCCGGGGCACGTTTCAATGCGCGATTTGGAAAGATATATAGAAAGAGGGGTGGCTGCCGGCGGCGGCGTTCCTTTTATTTTCGGCGCGCCTGCGGTTTGCGACGGCATTGCAATGGGGCACGGCGGAATGCATTATTCGCTTGCTTCAAGGGAAATAATCGCGGATCTTGTCGAAACGGTTGCAAGCGCGCATATGCTTGACGGCCTTGTTTTGCTTACAAATTGCGATAAAGTCACACCCGGCATGCTTATGGCTGCCGCAAGGCTGAATATTCCCGCCATAGTTGTTACCGCGGGAGCGATGATGTCGGGAATGTACGAACATAAAAAACGCTCTATGGTGCGCGACACCTTCGAAGCAGTCGGCCAGTTTCAGGCCGGTAAGATTTCAGAAAAACAGCTTGAAGAGCTGGAGATGGCGGCTTGCCCGGGAGCGGGCTCCTGTCAGGGGATGTACACGGCAAACACTATGGCCTGCCTTACCGAAACTTTAGGAATGTCTTTGACGGGCTGCGCAACCGCTTTGGCAGTCAGCGCGAAAAAGAAAAGAATAGCTTACGAGTCCGGCATAAGAGCCGTTGAACTTGTAAAAGAAAACATAAAACCGCGCGATATTTTGACTTTGGACGCTTTCAAAAACGCTATAACCGCGGATATGGCTTTGGGCGGTTCGACAAATACGGTTTTGCATTTGCCCGCAATAGCCAACGAAGCGGGAATAAAACTTTCTCTCGATTTGTTTGACGAAATATCCAAAACCGTTCCGCAGATCTGCTGCCTTGAACCCGCAGGCGACCATTACATGGAAGATTTGGACAATGCCGGCGGCATGCAGGCCGTTCTTTCGGCTCTTGAGCCGAAACTGGTTTCTTCAAAAACGGTCAACGGCGCGGACATAAAAGCCATAGCAAAAGCCGGAAAAATTTTAGATGACGGCGTGATAAGGGCGAAAAATCCTTACAGGCCCGAAGGCGGCATTGCGGTTTTAAAAGGCAATATCGCTCCTGACGGCAGCGTTGTAAAACAGGCTGCGGTAAACGAAAAAATGAAAGTGTTTTCGGGCAAAGCCCGGGTTTTCAACTCGGAAGAAGACGCTATGAAGGCCATACTCGATAAGAAAATAGCTGCCGGCGACGTTGTCGTCATAAGATACGAAGGCCCTGCGGGAGGCCCGGGGATGAGAGAGATGCTTTCTCCCACAAGCGCACTCACCGGCATGGGTTTGACGGACAGCGTTGCTTTGCTCACCGACGGCAGATTTTCCGGCGGAACAAGAGGGCCGTGCATAGGCCACATTTCGCCCGAGGCGGCTTCAGGCGGCGCTATAGCCGCGATAAACGAAGGCGACACAATCGAAATCGATATACCGAAAAGAACTTTAAACGTTAAACTGACGGATGAGGAAATAAAAACAAGGCTTGCAAAAGCAGTAAAACCCGAGCCGAAAGTTAAAACGGGCTATCTTTCAAGATATGCAAGGCTGGTGCAATCTGCGGATACCGGCGCAGTGTTGAAGTAAAATATGGTATAATAGATGCTTTATATTGTGTCAAACCGGAATATTGCGGAAGGTTGGTAACGTATGAATAGAATAAAAACTTATTTTGCCGCCTGCTTTTTTGTTCTGACCGTTTGCAGTTTTTCGTTTGCGCAGGAAAATGCCGATTTAAACGCCTTGAAACAAGCCATGTCCGAACAGGCCAAAATAATCAAGGAACGCGCCAACAGCATGACTGCGCAGGAGAAACAGGAATTTAACAGGCAAATGAAGCAGTCCATGGCCGAACAAAAAGAAAAAATGAAAGAGATGCTCGAAGGTCTTACTCCTAAGCAGAAGGCGGAGTTTGAAAAAGTCATATCGGATTCTCTTAAAGAGTTCGAACTTAAATAATAACGGATTTTAAATTTAAAAGGGGTATGTGTATCAATATGTCGCGAAAAATGACAGGCGCTCAGATTTTAATAGAAAGTTTGCTTAAAGAAAATGTTGAAATGGTATTCGGCCTTCCCGGCGGTCAGGCTCTTCCTATTTTTGACGCTATCCACGGTTCAAAATTAAATTTTATACTTACAAGGCACGAACAGGCCGCATCGCATATGGCGGACGGCTACGCGCGTTCAACGGGAAAACCCGGCGTTTGCATAGTCACGTCAGGACCGGGAGCCACAAATATCGTAACCGGTCTTGCCACCGCTTATATGGATTCTGTCCCTATGGTCGCTTTTACGGGGCAGGTTTCAACTTCGGTTATAGGCCAGGACGCTTTTCAGGAAGCGGATACGACCGGCATTACAAGGCCGGTTACAAAACATAATTTTTTGGTCAAAGACGTAAAAGATTTGGCAAAAACTATAAAAGAAGCTTTTTATATAGCTTCAACCGGCAGGCCGGGTCCCGTTTTGGTAGATATCCCGGTTGACGTTCAGCGCGGCGTTTGCGAATTCGTATATCCCGATAAAGCCGAAATACGTTCGTACAAGCCTAATTATAACGGGCATCCGGGTCAGATTAAAAAAGCCGCGGAAATAATAAATAAAAGCGAAAGGCCGGTTTTGTATATAGGTATGGGAGTTATCGTTTCGGCCGCGTGCGACGAAATTCTGGAAATTTCGAAAAAAGCGGATATTCCCGTTACAAACACTTTGCTTGCCGCCGGAGCGTATCCGTACGATTCGGAATTGAGCCTCAATATGCTCGGCATGCACGGAACGTATTATGCAAATAAAGCCGTTCAGGCCGCGGACGTCATTATTGCCGTAGGCGCCAGGTTTGACGACAGATGTACCGGCAAAGTCTGCGATTTTGCAAAAAAATCGAAAATCATACATATAGACATAGACCCTACTGCCATTTCGAAAGTCGTAGATATAGACATTCCGGTAGTCGGCGACGCAAAGACGGTTTTGAAAGAAATGGTTTCGCTCATAGATAAAAAAGAACGTAAAGAGTGGATAGAAAAAATCGGCGTATGGAAAAAAGAGCATCCCCTTTCTTATGAGAAAAATGACGACAAGATCCATCCGCAGTACGTTATAGAAAAAATATCCGAACTCACAAAAGGCGAAGCTATTGTCACGACGGAAGTCGGCCAGCACCAGATGTGGGCTGCCCAGTACTATAAGCCGAAAGCTCCGAGACTGTTTTTAAGTTCCGGCGGTCTCGGTACCATGGGCTTCGGTTATCCGGCGGGCATAGGCGCGAAATTTGCAAACCCGGACAAAGAGGTCGTAGTCATTGCCGGCGACGGCTCTTTCCAGATGAATATGCAGGAAATGGCTATTGCCGTATTAAACGGCGTCAACGTTAAAACGGTTATACTGAATAACCAGTATCTGGGAAATGTCCGCCAGTGGCAGGAAATGTTTTACGGTAAAAGGTATTCGCACACATGTCTGGCAAAGCGTAAAGACTGCCCTCCTTTGTGCAATACTCCCGACAGGGACAAATGTCCCGTGTATGTGCCCGACTTTGTAAAATGGGCTGAAAGCTACTCCGCTTTGGGCATACGCGTTACAAAGAAAGAAGACGTAGAGCCTGCAATAAAAAAGATACTCGAAGCGGATTGCCCGGCAGTTTTGGACGTATGGGTCGAAATAGAAGAGAATATTTTCCCTATGGTCCCCGCCGGCGCGTCGCTTGACGATATAATGGTAAGAATGAACGGTTAAGCCGCCTTTGGCGGCGAAGCCAGGAAGTGCAAAAGCCGTTCCCGAACTTCCGAACTTCTGAGCTGTCGGGCTGCTGAACTTCTGTCTCATATACCGGAGGTATAAATGCGTCACACTATTTCGGTTTTGGTTGAAAATAAATTCGGCGTGCTTGCAAGGATTTCCACGCTTTTTGCGGCGCGCGGGTTTAACATAGATTCTCTTGCCGTGGGTGAAACCGAAGACTCGGCGATTTCGAGAATGACAATCGTAGTTAAAGGCGACGATTCGGTTTTAGAACAGGTTACAAAACAGCTTAATAAACTTGTCGACGTTATAAAGGTAAACGATTTTAACGGCGTCGAATACGTCGAAAGAGGTTTGGCTCTGGTAAAAATAAACGCTCCGAAAGCCGTGCGGGCGGAGATTTTTAAAATGGCGGGAATATTCAGAACAAGAGTCGTGGATATAGCGCAGGATTCGCTGACCGTTGAAGTTACGGGCGGAGAAGATAAAATAGAAGCTTTTATAGAAGCCGCGTCCTCTTACGGCATAAAGGAAGTATGCAGAACGGGCGTAGTAGCTTTATCAAGAGGCAACAAACAGTAACTTACATAACGGGAGGAAGTCAGAGCATGAAAAAAATTGTTTTTTTATCGGTAATTGCGGCATTTGTTTTATTCGGCGGAATTGTTAACGGTTATGCACAGCAGTCCGGCGGCAGCGCCGACGCTCAGGCCGAAGCGCTTGCGAAAGCCGAACAGGAAAGAGCGCAGAAAACTTTGGAACTGGAAGAAAAGAGACGGCAGATAATCGATAATTACAACAGCGCCAGAGAAGAACTTCAGACGCAGCTTTCCAAATCCACAAAGGATTTGGATATTGCAAAGAAAGATAAAAATAGATCTTTGGAACAAAAAAGAGAAAAAGATATCGCAAATTTAAAGAAACAATTAGTGAGTTTGCAAAAGAATTATCAGCAGGATATCAACAGTTTGAAATAATCGAATAAGGAGCACGGAGATGGAAAAAGAAGCAAAGATGTATTATGAAAATGACGCTGATTTAAGCCTTTTGAACGGAAAAACGGTCGCGGTTTTGGGATACGGCAGCCAAGGGCACGCGCACGCGCTCAATTTAAGGGATTCGGGCGTTAACGTCATAGTCGCGCAGCGTCAGGGCGGAGACAATTATAAAAAAGCCGTTGAAGACGGCTGGAAGCCGGTAAGCATTGCCGAAGCCGTAAAGCAGGCTGACTGGATTCATATACTTTTGCCGGACGAAGTCCAGAAAAAGGCGTGGGACGAAGACATTCTTCCCAATATAAAGAAAGGCGCCGTGCTGAGTTTTTCGCACGGTTTCAATATACGCTATAAAAGAATCGTGCCGTCGGCGGATTTGGACGTAATAATGATCGCTCCCAAAGGGCCGGGGCATCTTGTGCGCAGGCAATACGAAGAAGGCAAAGGCGTTCCGTGCCTTATCGCAGTAGAGCAAAACGCGAGCGGCAAAGCGAAAGAGCTTGCCTTGGCTTATGCCAAAGGAATAGGCGGAACAAGAGGCGGCGTTTTGGAAACCACGTTTACGGAAGAAACCGAAACGGATTTGTTCGGCGAGCAGGCCGTTCTTTGCGGCGGAGTGGTTGAGCTGATAAACGCGGGTTTTGAAACTCTTGTCGCCGCGGGCTATCAGCCGGAAATAGCGTATTTCGAATGCTGCCACGAAATGAAACTTATCGTGGATTTGATTTTTGAAGGCGGAATAGGGAGAATGAATTATTCGATTTCCGATACCGCTGAATACGGCGAATACGTTACCGGAAAAAGAATAATTACCGACTCTGCGAAAGCCGAAATGAAAAACATTTTGTCGGATATTCAGTCCGGCAAATTTGCCGATAACTGGATTAAAGAAAACGAAACCGGCAGGCCTTTCTTTAAAAAATGCAGGGAAGAGATCGCAAACAGGCTTATCGAAAAAGTCGGGGCAAGGCTCCGTTCCAAAATGTCATGGGCAAAAAAATAGTTTTTGGAGAATATTTTGTATAAAAAATATTTGAAATTGTTCATAGTTTTGGCCGTTATTTCGGGGGCGGGTTATTATTCTTTCAATACGGTAATGAGCGTTATAGTTCATTCCAAAAAAGAAATAACCCTTCCCGACATCAAAGGCAAAAATATGACCGAAGCGCTTGAAGAGCTTTCTGTTTACAATGTGGGTTTGAAAAAAGAAGGCGAAGAGTTCAATAACAACGTTTCTCCGGGAATAATTTTGCGCCAGACTCCTCCCGGCGGAATGAACATACGCGAAGGAAAAATCGTCAGAGTGACTTTAAGCCGCGGCGGAGAAACAATTTATATACCGAATTTAGCCGGTAAAACCGTGCGAGCGGCGGATATTTCCGTAAAATCGTACGGGCTTATGATAGGCGAAGTTTCGCAGAGGTATTCGGTGATTGTCGAAAAAGGGCTTGTTATTTCGCAGGACCCGCTGGCGGGAACCGCAGCCGATAAAGACACGGTTATAAATTTCGTGGTCTCTGACGGGCAGCCTCCGGAAGGCGTTATTTACGCGCCCGTCTGGACAGGCAAACCTTTTGAAGACGCCAAAACCTGGGCGGACGCAAACGGAGTGTCGCTTGAAACCGTAAAAGAGAAAAACCCCGAAATTCCCGCGGGAACGGTAATAAAACAAGAACCCGAGGCCGATTCGGACATAACGGATTCGAAAAAAATGCTTTTGCATATAGCCGAATAAATACGGCCGGAGGGCGGCTTCTGAGGAAAAATGAAAAAAATTATAATTTCTCCTTCCATTTTGTCAGCGGATTTTTCGGATTTAAGCAAAGATATTGCCGTTATCGAAGACGCGGGAGCGGACTGGGTTCACATTGACGTTATGGACGGGCATTTTGTGCCCAATATAACGATAGGCCCCGCGGTAGTCAAATCTTTAAGAAAAACCACGAAGATGCCGTTTGACGTACATTTGATGATATCCGAACCGGAAAAATACTGGCGCGAATTTCAAAAAGCCGGAGCGGATCTCATAACTTTTCACAGCGAAGCCAAAACGGACAAAAAGAAACTTATAGAAGACATAAAAGCGTCGGGAATAAAAGCGGGGATTTCAATAAAACCCGCGACGCCGGTTTCCGAAATAGAGAATCTGCTGCCTTATCTTGATTTGGTTTTGGTTATGACGGTAGAGCCGGGTTTCGGCGGACAGGCTTTTATGGAAAATATGCTCCCTAAAATTTCAGAACTCGGAAAACTTATAGACAATAATAAGTATAACTGCCTTATAGAAGTTGACGGCGGAATAAACGCGCAGACAGGCATGAAATGCGTTGAAGCCGGCGCGGACGTTTTGGTAAGCGGAAATTATATTTTTTCAGCCGCAAACCCCAAAGAAGCCCTCAAATCCCTTTGCAAATAATTGCCGTTGATTCGTAATTTAAAACGAAATTATCCCATTATGAGCATTAGTAAAGTCCGTCATCCTGCGCGCAGCCGCAGGATCTGTAAATAACGGCTTTTCCATAGACCCTGCGATAGACTTCGTCTCCGCAGGGTGACAACTGCCTGTCAGGGGATAATTCAGATTTAAAATTTGTAGTTGCCGTCAATAATACGGCGTTATCAAACGGCCGGCATTGTTTCTCAAACGCTTTAAAAGGGGCATACTTTTGCTTGCGGTTATATCGAAGTGTACGGCTTTTTTCTTTTTTTCTTCGGCAATTTCGGTAAGCTGCTTTGCCAAATCTTTGCTTATGATTTCCATATCGGCTTCAAAAAGCAGTTTGAAACTCCTCACATCCCAGTTGGAAGAACCGACTAAAATCTGTTCGTCGTCGGATATGAATATTTTGCTGTGGTCGAAAGGCGGCGGAGTCATGTATATTTTCACGCCCTTTTTTGCCAAACGCAAAAAGTTCGGTTCCATAGCCCAGTCCATTACCGGATGATCGCTTTTTTGAGGCACTATTATTTCGACGTCCACGCCTCTCATCGCCGCCATTTCGAGCGCGGTTATAATGTTGTTTTCGGGAAGAAAATAAGGCGTGACTATCAATATTTTTTTTGAAGCGAAATTTATTATGCCCTGCGTAAGAAGTTCTATTTTTCCGCTTTCTCCGTCCGGCCCGTCGGAAATAATTCTTGCCGGAACTCCTGTCCGCGTATCGTTTTGGTCAGGCGTAAAACTTGAACGGGAATGAAATTTCTTCTTTTTTACGAATTCCCAGTCGTCTTCAAAAACGTATTTTATTTGCTCCGCCACGGGCCCTTCGGCTTTAAAAGTTATGTCGGTTATTCCTTTTTTTTTGTCGTTTTGCAAAACGTTTGCAAGAGCCAGGTTCATTCCTCCCAAAAACGCCGTCTGAGAATCTATAACCATGATTTTTCTGTGATTTCTTAAATTGAAAAGCGCGAAATCGGAAGGGATTTTAAAAGGCAGAAAAACGCCGTATTCCAGCCCTTTTATCGCGGAAAGTTTTTTTTCTATCGATTTTTTGAATATTGAGAACGTTCCCAAACCGTCTATCAAAACTTTTACGGCCGCGCCGCTGGATATCGCTGTTTTAAAGGCTTCTATAAGTTTATCGGTTTCGGAGTCAACGTCAAAAATATAACTTTCGACCAAAACTTCTTTCTTTGCGTTTTTTACGGCTTCAATCATTTCAGGGTATGCCTGCGTCCCGTTTTGCAGCGGTTTGACCGAGTTTGCGAAAGTAAATTTCTGGGAGCAGACATTGTAGCCGTATTGCATAAATTTTTCGTAATGGGGGGAGATATTTTCAAGCAGAACTTCGGCTTCTTTTTTCAAATCTTCGGCGCGGGACTGATTTTTCTTTCTCAGCCTTGTCCCTTTTCTTTTGACCCTGTTTATCCCGAAAAAAAGGTATAAAAGCGTGCCTATAAAAGGCGACAGAAAAACAAGCGCCAGCCAGCTTATCGAACTTTTGATATCGTCTTTATACATCAATATGTGTATCGCGCTTCCGGCCGACAGCGCAAAGTACGCAAAAGCTATTATAAACGAACCGAAACCGCCGAATATGTTTTCCATATGTTTATATCGTTATATTTCCGAAAAAAGAGGGGTGGACAAATACCTTTCGCCGTTATCGGGTAAAATCGCTACTATTCTTTTTCCCGCGTTTTCCGGCCGCTTGGCAAGTTCCGCTGCGGCAAAAATTGCCGCTCCCGAAGAAATTCCCGCAAGCAGGCCTTCCGATTTTGCAAGTTCCCTTGCAGTTTTAAAAGCGTTTTCGTTTGAAACGGCAATTATTTCGTCATAAATTTTTACGTTGAGATTGTCCGGAACAAAACCCGCGCCTATGCCCTGTATTTTATGTGCTCCGGCCGTTCCTTTGGATAAAACAGGAGAATCCGCCGGCTCCACGGCTATTATTTTTATATTCGGGTTTTTGGATTTCAGATATTCGCCGGCTCCGCTTATAGTGCCGCCGGTTCCTATTCCCGCTGCGAAAATATCGATTTTCCCTTCTGTATCTTCCCAAATCTCGGGGCCCGTAGCCGCTTTATGCGCCGCGGGATTTGCGGGATTTGCAAATTGTCCCGGGATAAAGGAACCGGGCGCAGATTTTGCAAGCTCTTCGGCTTTTGCAATCGCTCCTTTCATTCCTTTCGCGCCTTCGGTAAGAACAAGTTCTGCGCCGTACGCTTTCAATAAGTTTCTTCGTTCAACGCTCATGGTTTCGGGCATAGTGAGAATCACTTTGTATCCGCGCGAAGCGGCAACGCAGGCAAGCCCTATTCCGGTGTTGCCGCTGGTTGGTTCTATTATGACCGAATTTTTGTTCAGCAGTCCCTTTGCCTCCGCGTCGTCTATCATGGATTTTGCTATTCTGTCTTTTACGCTTCCGGCAGGGTTGAAATACTCAAGCTTGCCGATGATTTCGGCATTGAGCCCGTTTTGTTTTTCATAATTGTAAAGCCTTAAAAGCGGAGTTTTTCCGATTAAGTCCGTAATTTTGCCGTAGATTTTTGCCATAAAAATTCCTTTTCGGGCGATATGTTTGCCGTAAGACAAATATAGCAAATTTTAATGGGATTATTAAATTTTATGCGATCGGCCGCATATATGCGCAAAGAACTTGTTTGACTAAAGCGGCGCTATAATATAAAATATCCCTATGGAAGCTTTAATATCTTCGTTTTTGCTTATACTTCTCGCCGAAATGGGCGATAAAACACAGCTTGTCGCAATGGCTTTTACCGCAAGGTTTAAAGTTTTGCACGTTTTGCTTGCCGTTTCCGCCGCGACCGTAGCCAATAATTTTTTAGCGGTGGCGGCAGGCGGTTTTATTTCCGGATTTTTTTCGGAAAACGTGATAAAATCGGTTTCTTACGGGCTTTTTATAGTTTTCGGCATTTGGGCTTTGACGGGCAAAGACGAAGATGAAAAAGACTCCGGAAAAGTCATCATAAATCCGTTTTTTACCGTTTTTATATTCTTTTTCATTTCCGAGTTCGGCGATAAAACGCAGCTTGCGACAATGTCTTTGTCAATGAAATACGGCTCCCCTCTTTTTGTTTTGCTCGGCGCGTCTTTGGGGATGATTGCGGCAAACGCCGTAGGCATAGCCGTAGGAGCGCTGCTCGGAAAAAAAGTGCCGGCGGGCGTTATCAAAAAAGTTGCGGCGTTTTTATTCATAGCGCTGGGGATAATCGGTTTCGCGTCGATTATTATGAAGCGTTAAGAAAGACGGAAATTTGTAAGGTTTGATTTCCGCGGCTGAGCGGTACTACAAAAATGAACGATATAAAAAAATTCCCCTACACCGATATTTTAGGCTGGTCAGTTTCAAGATACGATAAATTTTCAAACTGCAAAAGACAGTATTTTTACGATTATTACCCCAGATACGACAGGGATTTTCCGCTTGAAAAAATACAGTTTTTAAAATCTCTTACCTCAAAGGCCCTCGAAACCGGAAATATAGTTCACGACATAATAAGGGATATGCTTTTCAGGTTTCAAAAAAGCCCCAAGCCCATTCATAAAGATAAATTCTTCAAGTACTCTTTCGATTTGACCGAAAAATACTGCGGTTCAAAAACTTTTTTTGAGACTTACTATAACGGCGAAGCGGTTTCTTCCGCGGAGATTTACGCCAAAGTGAAAGTCATACTTGAGAATTTCATAAACAGCGAAAGATTTTCATGGATAGAAAAAAACGCCGTGCCTTCCTGCGCCGAATGGGTAATAGAGCCTTCGGGATTCGGCGAAACCAGAATAAACGGGTTTAAAGCGTTTTGCAAAGTCGATTTTTTGTTTCCGGTAAAAGACAAACTGTATATCCTTGACTGGAAAACGGGAAAGCCCGACGAAGTAAAACACTCCAAACAGCTTACAGGCTATTCTCTGTGGGCAAGCTATCATTTCGGCAAAGAGGCCGGAGACATAGCGCCCGTAATCGTTTATTTGTACCCGCAATATGCGGAAAAAAAAGTGACTGTCGATAATAAAGCGATAGCTTCTTTTTCAAAACAGGTTGAAACCGAAACCAAAGAAATGTACGAATATCTTGCGGATATAGAAAAAAATATTCCTAAAGACAAAAGCGCTTTTTCTCTTACCCAAAGGACCGTTTTATGCAAATACTGCAATTACAGGGAAATTTGCAAAGGGTTTTGAGAGCCGGCGGATATACAGAGGCATAGACGCGCGCGCAATCATGGTAAAGGGTTTGTTTTTTACCGCGCGTCCGGGCATATAAACTTCTAATCGTTCGCGGAGCGGTTATGGAAACCTGTTTAAACATTATTTTAAATTACGACTACGCCGTGTTTTTTCTGGCGTGGTCTTTTTTGTTATTGAGCCTTTCTTTTTGTTTCGCGTGGAAATATAAACTCGGCAATCTTTCGTATTTATGGATAATGCTGTTTTGCGCTTTTATCGCCGCGTCAAAATTTATGGAAGTGTTTTCGTACGGCTCCGTTTTTACGGAAAGCGGCCTGCATATAGTTCACGCCGCTTTGGAGTATCTCGCATTCTTGTCTCTTTATATGTGCTCCGTAATTCCGCGCGCCGGGCTGAAAACCAAATCTTTTATTAAACTCTCGCTGGTCCCTTTTGCCATCATGCCTTTTGCGGTGTCGTTTTTTGCCGGATTTCATTATTTTGAAGCCGTTTCTTTCGTTTTTTTATGGATTCCTTCGACTGCCGTGCTTTTGTCGGATTTATTCAGGGTTTCAAAAATACCTCCCGGATATAAACACATTACCGTGATTTTTGCTTTTGCGGCCGTATATGCGGCCGGTTTTTTAGTTCTTGAGACGCTCAGGGTTTTTCATTGCCCGATGTCGGACCCGCATATTGCGGTACATGCGGTTGCGGCGCTGGCCGTTTTTTTCATTGCCGCCATGTCGTTTCGCCATTTCAAATTTCTCTATGAGCAGCAGATAAGAATTTATGATTTTATGCCTTTTTACTGGAAACACATCCCGCTGGCATCTATTGTATTCGTGATTTTGGTTTCGGGGCTTTCCGTTTCTTTTTACGCCGAAGGCAGGGTCAAAAAAGAAGTGGCGCGCGATGCCGACAATATTATTTCGGGGCTTTCCGAAACATTATCCGCGCGCATTTCCAAAACCGAGCAGATAAGCGAAGCTCTGGCTAAATCCGTTTTTCTCAAAGAAGCCGTATCTCATTCTTTTAGCGGCGATAAAAATTCTGTCGACGAAATACTTGAAGAACAAAGGAATACTTTTAAAGTCGCGGCCATTTTTGTTTTGGACGAGAACGGAGACGCCGTTTACGCTTCGGAGAACGGATACGGAGAACGGTTTCAAACGGTAAATTTGAAAAACAGCCTGTTTTTTTCGGAAGCGCAGGCAAACGGAACGGCGAGGCTTTTTACGAAAAATGTTCCGGGCGAACCCGGGGAAAGCTATTACGCGGCCGCGAAGATCAACGGCTCCGGCGGGATAGCGGTCGTTAAAAATTCCATAGACAACTATGCCGAGATGCTTCTTATGTACGAGAATGTTTACATAATAGATAAAAACGGAACCATTCTGTTTTCGAACGACAGCGAAGCGGGTTTGAAAAATTTGCGGCTGTTTTACGAGCCCGCCGGCAAGACGGAAAAAAGAAAAGAAAACCCGAACGAGTTATTCAACGGAGACACCGTAATTCTGAAAAATAAGCTTTTTCACGTTTCAAAAAAGTTTATTAACGGCGATTTCTGGTCCGTAGTATATTTTACTCCGCTGGATTCGGCGCGTCACGCCTGTTTTTTGGTAATGCTGGGCGTAAGCGTTTTTATCGTTATAGTTCTGCTGCTGTTTCTGATAGTCAATCAGTCAAACAGGCTTATGGCTTTGCTGCGCCGGCAGAATGCGATTTTGGACTCGGTAAGATCGGTAGCCATATTGTCCGCGGACGTTAACGGCAAAATATCTATGTGGGGACAGGGAGCAGCCGATTTGTCCGGATATTCCGCCGAAGAAATAACGGGCAAAGAATTTAAAGACGTTTTATTCGACAAAGAGGGCGTTTCCGTGTCTTTTGACGACGCGATTGAACGGCGCGGATTTGTATTTAACAATTTTACGTTCAAGAAAAAAGACGGCTCGATGGCGGAAATTTTACTTAATGTCGTTCCGCAATTTTCCGCAGCGGGAAAACTCATAGGCTATATATTTTCCGCGGTAGATATTACCTACATGAAAAACGTAGAGACGGAACTTGAACAGCAGATAAAATTTCTTCAGATTCTTATAGACAGCATTCCCGCGGCCGTGTTCTACAAAGATGTTCATATGAATGTAGTCGGCTGCAATAAGGCTTTCGAAGAGATAACGGGGCTTTCAAAAGAAGAAATTATCGGCAAAAAATTTGAAAACATTTATTCCGGGCGGGAAACCGTCGAAATGTCCGAGAAAACCGATAAAGAAGTAATAAAAAATATGTCCGCGATTTCTTTCGAAACCGTTTTCAAGAGCAGAGGAGCGAGTGTTCCTCCGAAGACTCTTTTATTTTACAAGTCCGCGTACAAGAAACTTAACGGCGAGATCGGCGGAATTATCGGGGTCATAATAGACGTAACAAAAGAGCGCGCGGTGCAAAAAGAAAGAGACAGGCTCAAGTCAAGCCTTATGCAGCAAAGCAAACTTGCCGCTCTGGGCGAGCTTGCCGGCGGAATCGCGCACGAGCTAAACAATCCTTTAAGCATAATTCTGGGTTATGCCCAGGTTCTTATGAAAAACGCGGGTTTTGACGATGAAACGCGCAAAGGCGTAAAAAACGTATATGACGCCGCCGTAAGAAGCCGCGGCATAATATCCAATATGCTTGAATTTTCAAGAACGGATTCGTCGAAAATGCAAGACGTAAACGTTAATAAAATAGTGGAATCCTCTTTGCTTATAGTCGAAAAAGATTTGAAGAAAGCCGGTATAGAAACCGAAAAGAATTTTGCCGAAAAGGACAGCCTCGTTTCGGCAAATCCCGTTCAGATACAGCAGGTTTTGATCAATATCATATTAAATGCCAGAGACGCGATGCCTGACGGCGGCAAAATTACCATAGATTCTTATGTGAAAAACGGCAAATATTGCTTGAGCATATCGGATACGGGAACGGGAATAGCGAAAGAAAATCTGGACAAAATATTCGATCCTTTTTTTACCACCAAAGAGGAAGGAAAAGGAACCGGGCTCGGGCTTTCCATAAGCTACGGCATCATTACCGCGCACAAAGGGACGATAAACGTGAAAAGCGTTTCCGGGAAAGGCTCTGTTTTTACCGTAAAATTGCCGCTTGCAAAAAATAACGCTTCGCAATAACGCGGCGGCTGTCAGAGGAAAAAATGACTTTGTACAAATCGGAATTGGAAACGAAAGCGGGGCTGCTTAAAAGCGCTTTGCAGAAAAACGGCATAGAAATTTCATTCGGCGGCGGCAGTTTCAGGGATTATCTGGTAATACTGGAAATTTCAAAAAACGGGAAAAAATGCGGGAAAATTTCCATGTATTATAAACCGTCAAAAAACACTTTCTCCGTGAAGAAACAGATTTCCGATTCGGAAATCGAAATGCAGGTGGACGGCGTTTGGGACAATCTCAACGGTTCGGAAGTTTACGGCGGAGAGAGCGGGATATACGAAATATTCGTCGACGGTTCGTATATCGGCGGAATTACGGGATACGGCGCGGTTATTTTTCTGGGCAATGAAGTTAAAGCCGAACTTTCGGGTATCGCGGCCGGCACGCAGTTCAGGCAGTTCGGCGGGGAATTGAAATCCGTTATAGAATCTCTTAAATGGTGCGAAAAAAACGGAGTTTTAAAAGCAAGGGTAAATTACGATTACGAAGGCATAGAAAAATTTGCAACGGGAATGTGGCAGCCTAAAAACGAACTTTCGAAAGAATACGTCGATTTTTTAAGGAAAAATAAAGTTCAAATACAATGGCGCCACATAAAAAGCCATACGGGAAACTCAAAAAATGATATTGCCGATAAACTCGCCAAAAACGCCGCTTTAAAAGGAAATTTGTAAAGCATTTGCAATTTCAATTATAAAACGCCCGTCAACGGCATTATGCAAGTTTTCCAAAATAAAATTTAATGCGTATTTATGATTTATCGCTTCGTAAATTTCTCCCGGGTTTGCCGATATCTTAAAAGAAGCGTCATTAAAGACTATCGCATAAGTGTCGGCATATGACAATGTCGAACCTTCAATGGCGTTCGAATTGTATGTGCCGCGCGTAATATAATCTTCAAAATAATTCTTATTTGTTTGTAGAATGTTGAGAATATCCGGTTTTTCCATATTCATATTCTACTTCTACAAAAATTATTAATGCTTGTGAAATAAGCCTCCGTAATTGTCAATTTTTAATTGTTTTGCTAAAATCATACAAATTTGCATATCGGAGGGAGTATGACGGAAACTTTAAAACAAATAGGCATCAGGATAAAAGCCATAAGGGAAATTTCCGAACTTTCGGCACAGGATTTTGCAAAAAGCATAAATCTTGACGAAGAAACGTATTTGAAATACGAAAAAGGCGAAGCGGATATTCCTATAAGCGTTCTTTCGGCCATATCTTCAAAATATAAAGTGGAGATGACGGCTCTTCTTACCGGCGGCGAACCAAGGCTTTCTGCCATAAATGTCGTAAAAAAAGGCAAAGGCCTTAACGTCGAAAGAAGAAAAGAATACAAATATCAGGATCTGGCCTTTAATTTTATACATAAGAAAGCCGAAGTGTTTTATGTCACTGCGGAGCCTTCGAAAGAAATCCCGAAACATTTCTATTCTCACTCGGGGCAGGAATTCAATTACGTGCTTGAAGGTTCGATAAAGCTTTTCTTCGACGGAAAAGAATATATCCTTGAAGAGGGCGACAGCGTTTATTTCGATTCGAGCCGCAATCACGCGCTGACAGGGCTCGGAGACAAGCCCGCGAAATTTTTAGCGGTCGTCCTTTGAACGCGGAGAACAAAGAATAATTAAAAAATAACGGCGAAAAAAAGAAGCGCAAAGTTAAAGAGGTATTTTCCAATGTTAGTCGATAAATACGTTAAATCAAGTTATGAGTCTTATGAAGATTTTATTGAAAACTGCAAAATAAAAGTTCCGGACGGTTTCAATTTCGGTTTCGATATCGTTGACGCCATTGCCGGCGCCGAGCCGGAAAAAAAAGCCATGATATGGTGCAATGAAGAAGGCGATGAAAAAACTTTCACTTTTGCGGACATAAAAAAATACAGCAATAAAACTGCCAACTTTTTTAAATCTTTGGGCATAAAAAAAGGCGATTTTGTAATGCTTATGCTCAAGAGGCGCTACGAATACTGGTTCTGTTCGGTGGCTCTTCACAAAATCGGCGCGGTTCTTATACCGGCGACGCATCTTTTGACCGTAAAAGACGTTAAATACAGAGTCGAAGCCGCAAACGTCAAAATGATAGTTTCCGCGGCCGACAAAAGAATAACCGATGTCGTTGACGAAGCCAGAAAAGAGCTTCCCGAACTTAAAAATACAGTTTCGGTAAACGGGCACGTTGACGGCTGGCTCGAATATTCGCAAGAAGTGGAAAAACACTCCGATGTTTTCGAAAGGCCGAAAGGCGGGGAAGCGTCAAAAAACAGCGATATTTTCCTTATGTACTTTACGTCCGGAACAACGGGCCTTCCGAAAATGGCATATCACGACTTCACTTACCCGCTCGGCCACATTCTTACCGCAAGGTTTTGGCAAAATCTTGACGATTCGAGCGTTCACATCTCGGTTGCAGATACGGGATGGGCAAAAGCTTCGTGGGGAAAGATATACGGCCAGTGGATAAGCGGCGCCTGCCTGTTTACTTACGATTACGAAAGATTTCACCCGAAAGATTTGATTGAAAAAATAGCGAAATACGGAGTTACGTCTTTTTGCGCTCCGCCTACCGTGTACAGGCATATAATAAAGGAAGACATTTCGAAATACGATTTGTCAAAACTTAAATACGCCGAAACGGCCGGCGAACCTTTAAATCCCGAAGTTTTTTACCAGTTCAAAAAGATGACGGGGCTTGAAATCAAAGAAGGTTTCGGGCAGACCGAAACCGTCGTTTTTGCGGCAAACTTCCCGTGGCTTTCTGTAAAGCCGGGATCTATGGGAAAACCCGCGGCAGGATGGGACGTTGACGTTGTTGACGATGAAAACAATCTGTGCGAGGCCGGTCAGGAAGGGCATTTGGTCATAAGGACTGATAAAAGCAAGCCCGTCGGTTTGTTTTGCGGTTATTACGGAGACGAGGCGCTTACCAAAAGCGCGTGGAGTAACGGAATATACGATACCGGCGACATGGCATATAAAGACGAAGACGGATATCTCTGGTTTGTCGGGCGTTCGGATGACGTTATAAAAAGTTCCGGTTATAGAATAGGGCCTTTTGAAGTGGAAAGCGCTTTGATAGAGCATCCCAGCGTTTTGGAATGCGCCGTTACCGGAGTTCCCGATGAAGAAAGGGGAGCGATAGTAAAAGCCACGGTAATTCTTTCCAAAGGTTATGAGCCGAGCCCCGAGCTTATTTCCGAACTTCAAAATCACGTCAAAAAGACTACCGCTCCGTACAAATATCCGAGAATAATAGAATTTGTAAAAGAACTCCCCAAAACCATAAGCGGAAAAATAAGAAGGGTAGAGATAAGGGAAACCGACAAAAACAAATAAAAGACAGAGCAAAGAGCGGAGAGCGAAGATTGAAATTCTTCACTCTGCCGTTAAAAAAGGGGATGTCTATGGACATAAGAAGCCACATTGTAGAGCTTGCAAAAAAGGTCAAGGGAAAAGTAATACTTCCCGAAACCGGCGATGCAAGAGTGCTGACTGCCGCGCAGATGCTTATAAAAGACGGCATATGTTCCGTAGTATTGCCTTCGGACGATATTGACGCGGTAAAAAAAACGGCCTCTAAAAACGGAATAAACATTGACGGAGCCGAACTTATAACGATAGACAGGGCGCTTCTTGACGATAAAAAAATCGAAGCGTTTGTCGCCGCGCGCGCCAAAAAAGGGATGAGCCCGGAAGACGCGATGAACCTTTTAAAAAACCCGCTTTATTTTGCGATGATGTATTTGAAAAGCGGAAAATGCGACGCGTGCGTTTGCGGAGCCGTCGCCGATACGGCGGACGTTTTAAGGTCAAGCATACATGTCGTGGGAACATCCGAGGGAATAAAGCTGGTGTCTTCGTATTTTCTTATGATTCCTCCGGAAAATCATAAAATAGTAAAAGAGCCGGTGCTTTTTGCGGATTGCGGAGTCAATCCGTCTCCCGACGCTTCAGGCTTAAAAGATATCGCCGTCGCCGCTATAGGCAATTTCCAAAAACTTTTTCCCGGAAGGGAAGCAAACGCCGCGTTTTTGTCTTTTTCTACAAAAGGAAGCGCGAAGAACGAAGTTTTGGATAAAATAATAGAAAGCACCGAACTTTCAAAAAAACATTTTGAAGGCAAACCCGGCATTAATATAGACGGAGAATTTCAGTTTGACGCCGCGGTGATGCCGGAAGTCGGAAAGAAAAAGGCGCCCGGTTCAAAAGTAGCCGGAAACGCGAACGTTTTTATATTTCCGGATTTGAACGCCGGAAATATCGGATATAAAATGGCGGAAAGATACGGCGGTTTTCAGGCGGTAGGGCCGCTTCTTCAGGGTCTGTCTCTTCCCGTAAGCGATTTAAGCCGCGGATGCACCGCAGACGACATATACCTGGCAAGCGCGATAATGCTGCTGCAAAAATAAAAGGCAGAAGTCCGGCAGTTCAGCGGTTCGGTAAAAGATTCGGCTGTTGCCGGACTTGCGAACTTTCGAGCTGCCTGTCTTCTGAAGTTAAAATGGAAATAATAGATTCTCACACTCATGTTTATCCGGATAAGATTGCCGAAAAAGCGAAAGAGCACCTTCAAAAGGCTTTCAGCAGGGAGATGGTGGATTTGCCGGTAGTAAGCAATCTTTTCAAGCATATGGACGAAGCCGGCATTTCAAAAAGCGTAGTAGCTTCGGTCGCTTCGCGTCCCGAGCAGGTAGTTCCCATAAATAACTGGCTTTTTTCTTTAAAAGACGAAAGAATAATTCCGTTTGCGTCCATGCATCCGTACTTCGGCGGATATAAAGAAGAACTGAAAAGAATCAAAGACAACGCTTCCGGAGTAAAAATCCAGTCGGAATTTCAGATGTTTTTTATAGACGATGAAAAGGCGTTCCCTATGTATGAGGAACTGGAAAAATTTCAAATCCCTGTTCTTTTTCACTGCGGCATCGAACTGAGTTCTCCGGGCGAAGTGCGTTCGTCGCCGGCAAGAATGCAAAAAGTAATGGAAAAATTCCCCGGGCTTAAAATTATCGGCGCGCATATGGGCGGGTTTTTAATGTGGGAGGAATCGCTGGAAAAACTCGCGGGAAAAAACATATATTTCGACACGTCCGACAGCATGGAAGAAATGAAAAAAGAGACGCGCGCGCGGTTTTTTGAAAAGCACGGTTTTGACAAAATATTTTACGCTTCCGATTTTCCTTTAAAATATCCGTCCAAAGAAGCCGGCATTATCAAATCTTTAGACATTTCCGAAGAAAACAGGCAAAAAATCCTATCCTTAAACGTTAAAAAATTTCTTCAAATCGTTTAAAATTGACGCCTAAATATGGTAGAATCTCCGTTATTATGGAAAAACCCGGAAATTCTTTTATAGAATTGAAAAACGTGTCGGTTTTGCGCGGCGGCATAAAAATACTCGACAATATAAATTTGAATATAAATCCGAATGAAAACGTCGCGGTCATAGGTCCCAACGGTTCAGGGAAATCGACTTTCATAAAGCTTATAACCGGCGCGCTTCATCCGTCTTATACGGGAGACGATACCGTTTGCAGGCTTTTCGGAAATTCCAAATGGAATATTTCCGAACTCAGAGGCAGGCTCGGGATAGTAACAAACGAATTACAGTATGATTTTCATAGCGATATTACGGGGTTTGAAACCGTATTGTCCGGTTTTTTTTCAAGCGTAGGGATTTCAATCAACCATACCGTGACGGATGAAATGAAAGAAAAAGCCGTCCGGATGACCGATTTTATGGAAATTTCCGCTTTGAACGGCAGAAAAATAGAGACAATGTCTTCGGGAGAGGCAAGGCGTTTTCTTATAGCGAGGGCTCTGGTAAACGAGCCGGAAGTTTTGATTTTGGACGAGCCGTCAAACAGCCTTGACATTTCTTCGGCCGCCAAACTTCATAAAACGATGAGAAAAATATCGTCTTCGGGAACAAAAATCATTCTTGTAACGCATTTGGCAAGCGATATTATACCCGAAATCGGCAGGTTTATATTTTTTAAAAACGGAAAGATTTTTGCCGACGGAAATAGAAAAGACGTATTTACGGGCCCCGTCCTTTCTTCCCTTTTCGATATGGATGCCGAACTTTCGGAAAAAGACGGCATTTGCAGGCTTGCATAGAAGGTAAGAGATGATAAGCGGCGGCTTTGTTTCTGCTTATCTTCTTGAGGTAATAGTATGAAAAAGTGGCTGAAAATTATTCTTGTGCCTTTGGGCTTTTTGGTTTTTGCCGGCGCGCTTATGCTTTTGCACAATCAGATAAAGGATTTGCGCTATGCCGACATAATGGATGCTTTGCGCGCTATTCCGTCGCTGAATATCGCGGCGGCTTTATTTCTGGCTCTTTTATATTATCTGCTTTTGGGCGGTTATGACATAGTCGCTTTTAAATATATCGACGCAAAAGTTCCGCTTAAAGCCAAGGATATACTTTTTACGTGCTTCGTCAGCAATGTTTTGGGTATCAATACCGGTTATTCCATGCTTTTCGGCGGTTCGGTGCGCTACAGGCTTTACTCTCTCCATAACGTTTCCATGGTGGACGTTACCAAAGTTTTATTTTTTTCCTCGGCCACCATATGGCTCGGCCTTTTGGTTGTCGGCGGTTTTGTTTTTACGGTTTCTCCCGTATCTCTTTCGGGAGCGGCTAAGTTCGATATTTCGACGGTGTGGATAGGGATCGCGTTTATAGCGGTTCTTTGCGCGTACGTCCTTTTGAGCGTGTTTAATTCGAAACCCGTAAAAATACTTAAATGGAAAATCAATTTTCCGGGTATAAAAATAGTTTCGGCTCAGATAAGTTTGGCGACTGCGGACTGGATTATAGCTTCCGTTATTCTTTACGTTTTGATGCCGGCGGGAGAAATACCGTATTTTATGCTTTTGAAAGTTTTTCTTGTCGCGCAGCTTTTGGGGATAATAAGCCAGGTTCCCGGAGGAATGGGCGTTTTTGAGGCTTCGATAGCCCTTCTGCTTCCGATGTCCGTGGACAATCCGGGCGTAATGGGCGGGCTGCTTGCTTACAGGGCAATATTTTATTTTTTTCCTCTGGCGATAGCGCTTTCTATGTTCGGTTTTTACGAGGCGTCGAGATTTGTGAGCAAACTTGACGAAAAGATGAAAATATTCGGCGGAACCGTATCTTCGGCTATGGTTCAGATTTTGACGGTTTCGACTTTTCTTGCCGGAATGATCGCGCTTTTTTCCGCTTCTACCCCTATAAACATCAACCAGCTGAAAGCGCTTATAGAGTTAATACCCGTATGGTTTGCGGATTTGTCTTATTTCCTTTTAAGCGCGTCCGCCGCGGTGCTGCTGTTTCTTACGAGGCCGCTGCAGCTCAGAATAAAAAACGCCCGCAAATGGACATGCCTGGTTTTGGGATTTGTAATAATACTTGTGCTTATAACGGGCGTTCCGGTTTTGGTGCTTGCCGGATTTTTAATTCTTTTCACGGCTCTTCTTCTTTCAAAAAAATATTTTTACAGGGACATTTCCGTTCTTAACACGCGTTTCAACCCGTGGTGGTTTTCCGCCGTGGGCGGTGTTTTCATTTTGTCGATATGGATAGGATTTTTCGTCAACAGAGAGGATTTTTTCCTGTGGATGCACCTGGGCGTTTTCGTCGAACGCCTTTTAAGCTACAGCGACGCGGCGAGATTTTTAAGGGCGTCAACGGGAATGTTTGTGATATTTATAGTCGTAGCCGCGGAACAGATATTCAGAAATTTCTTCAAAAAACCTTTGACTTTTGGCGCAAGCGACATTAAAAAGATAACCGATTCTTCGGATTATACGTATTCTTTCGCGGCTTTGGCAGGCGATAAAAAATTCATGGTAAACGACGAAAAAAATTCTTTTATCATGTACGCGCCCTCGGGAAACAACTGGATAGCCCTGGGCGATCCGGTAGGCGACAAAAAACAGGCCAGCGAGGTTTTGTGGAAGTTCAAGGAAGTTGCGGAAGACCGGTCCGCGCGCCCTGTTTTTATCGGCGTAGACGCAAGATTTAAACACGTTTATTACGATATAGGGCTTGATATGTTCAGAATAGGGCAGAAAGCGAAAGTTCTGCTTAAATCTTTCAATAAAGACGGCTGCGCGTACGGCAGCTTCAAAGAAATAATAGAAAACGTAGAAAGCAAAGGTTTTAAATACGAATCCGTCAAATCGGCAGATTTTGAAAAGTACCGCGCGGTTTTTGCGGAAATAAACGGGAAATGGGAAAAAGAATGCGGATATGTGCAAAGGAATTTCATACCGGGAAAATATGACGAGTCTTATATGAAAGACATGGATTTCGGAATACTTAAAAAAGACGGCGAAGTGCGCGCTTTCTCGGTTTTTGCCGCCGCAAAAAGCAAGTATGAAATTTCCAGCGAAGTAATAAGGTCTGCGGGCTGCGGCGAAGACGTTTTTATTTATGTGGTGTTCAATAACGTTCTTTGGGCAAAAGAGAACGGTTATAAATGGTTTGACCTCGGCTTTTCTTACGTCGAATCGGAAGACACAAACAGCGCTGTCGTGAAACAGTTTGCCAAAATGTTTATGTTTGCCGAACATTTCGATTATGACATAAAGGCTTTGAAGGATTTTAAGGGCAAGTTTTCGCCCGTCTGGCGGGACAAATATATCGCCATTCGGCCCGATAAACACATAATAACGTTTTTGAAAAATTTCTCTTCTCTGATTTCTCCGAAAAAGGAAACGCGGATAAGGCGTTTTTTCAGAAGGTTTATTAAAAAATGAAAGCATGGGAAATTTTTTATAAAGAAATCTGTTCCGGCGCGCTCGTTAAAAGCGGGGACAGAGTTCTGCTTGCCGTTTCGGGCGGCCCGGATTCCGTGTGCATGCTTCATATGTTTTGGCGGATATCGAAAAAGATAAACGCGGAAATCATAGTCGCAAATTTTGACCACGGCTTGAGAAAGGAATCGAAAAAAGAAAGCGAAATCGCGGGGCGTTTGTCGGAAAGCCTCGGGGTAAAATTCATAACCGAAAAGCTCGGCGTAAAAAAATACGCCGAAGAAAATAACGTTTCGACCGAAACCGCAGGAAGGGATTTAAGATATTCAAGCCTTTTAAAAATCGCAAAAGAAAACAAGTGTAATAAAATCGCAACGGCTCACAACGCCAATGACAATGCCGAAACCGTTCTGATGTGGCTTTTAAGGGGAAGCGGAAATTTCGCGGGCATACCTTCCGTTAGAAAATCCGAAAAAAATATCGAAATAATACGGCCGCTTCTTGCGGTAAAAAGAAAAGACATAGAACTGTATATAAAGAGGCAAAAACTTCCGTTTTGCATAGATAAGTCTAATTTTTCGGATGAATACACAAGAAACAAAATAAGGCGTTTGCTGATACCCGCCCTTGAAAAAATCAATCCGGCGGCTGTCGAACATATCTTTTCGCTCAGCAGAATACAGGCAAGGGAAAACGCTTTTTTGCAGGAAATTTCAAAGCGTTTTTCGAAAAAATGCGCCAAAATCTCAAAAAACAGGATTTTGCTTGATTTAGCAATGTTTTTACGGTATAATGAAGCGGTCCGTTACAGGGTTTTAAAGCTTATTTTGCCGGATAAAAACTATAATTTGCAGATAAATCTGATAATGGACAAAATCCTTGCTTTTGATAAATCCGTTTACAGGCTTTCTTCGGACTGGGTTTTTAAGATAAACAAAAGCAAAGCTATTTTCGAGAAGACTAAAAGCCGGGCAAATGAAAAAAGAAAATAAACGCATCATAGAAGTTCTTTTTTCCGAAGACGCAATAGATAAAAGAGTATCCGAAACCGCAAGGCTTATCTCCCGCGAATACAAGAATAAAAAACCTCTTATCATAGGCGTGTTAAAGGGAAGTTTTATTTTTTGCGCGGATCTGGTGAGAAGGCTTAAGTTCGACTGCCAGGTGGATTTTATAACGTTAACTTCTTATTCCGGAACTTCGTCGGGCGGAAAAGTCAAGCTTATATCGAACCTTAAAGAAAAAATAGAAAACAGGGACATAATAATAGTAGAAGACATAGTGGATACCGGAATAACACTGGATTTTTTGCTTAAGCAGCTGCGTTTGCAAAATCCCAAAAGCGTTAAAACCTGCGTTTTGCTCGATAAAAAACCGGCCAGAATAAAAGAGGTTCCCGTCGAATATTCTTGTTTCGAAGTCGGGAGAGAATTTGTAGTGGGATACGGTTTGGACTATAAAGGTTTTTACAGAAATCTTTCATATATCGGAATATTGAAGAGCGTTAAAGAGAAAAAGAGAGGAAATTAATGAAGCAGCAAAAAAGCCCGTGGTTTGTATTTTTTTGGATATCTCTGGCTATAATCATAGTCATGTTTATGAATAATGCCAGGCAAAGAACCCAGGAAGTAGAACTTGAATATTCCGATTTTAAACAAAACATAAAAGCCGGCAACGTGTCTAAAGTCGTTGTTGCGTCCGGCGAAATAAGCGGAGAGTTCAGGGATAAGGACGGCGTTTTGAAGAAATTTAAAACCATTCCTATGGACGATCCGAATCTCATAAAAGATATGGAAGAAAACAAGGTGCTCCAATTTTCCGGCGCAAGAAGAGGCTGGCTTGCCCCGATTCTTTTTAACTGGGGCCCGGTACTTCTTCTTATATTTTTCTGGCTTTGGATCATGCGCGGTATGATGGGCGGAGGAAAGCAGGCTATGGCTTTCGGAAAAAGCAAAGCCAAAGCCGTAACCGGCGGAAAGATAACTTTTAAAGACGTCGCCGGCTGCGAGGAAGCCAAAGAAGAACTTCAGGAAATAGTAGAGTTTTTAAAAGATCCGGGAAAATTTCAAAAGCTCGGGGGGAAAATCCCTAAAGGCGTGCTGCTTTTCGGCGCTCCCGGGACCGGAAAAACTCTCCTTGCCAAAGCCGTAGCCGGAGAAGCCGGAGTTCCGTTTTTTTCGGCAAGCGGTTCTGAATTTGTCGAAATGTTTGTGGGAGTCGGCGCGTCAAGAGTAAGAGATTTGTTCGATCAGGGCAGAAAGTCCGCGCCATGCCTTCTTTTTATAGACGAAATAGACGCGGTCGGCAGGCACAGATTCGCGGGTATCGGCGGAGGACACGACGAAAGGGAACAGACTTTAAACCAGCTCCTTGTGGAAATGGACGGTTTTAATACGAAAGAAGGAATTATTTTGATCGCCGCGACAAACAGGGCTGACGTTTTAGACCCGGCTTTGCTGCGTCCCGGAAGATTCGACAGGCAGATAGTGGTGCCTAGCCCCGAACTTAAAGACAGAGAACAGATATTGTCGGTACACGCGAAAAAAGTCAAACTCGGAAAAGACGTGGATTTGAAAATAATCGCCAGAAGAACGCCGGGTTTTGTAGGGGCTGACCTTGCAAACGTAATAAACGAAGCGGCTTTGCTTGCCGCCAGAAACAGCCAGAAGTCGGTAAATATGAAAAATCTTGAGGAAGCGATAGACCGCGTTTATTCGGGACCGGAAAGAAAGTCCATGATAAGGTCAAAAGAAGACCTTAAAAAAACCGCTTATCACGAAGCGGGACATACGCTTGTCGCGAAATTTTTACCCAATACCGATCCTGTCCATAAAGTTACGATAATCCCGAGGGGCGCTTCTTTGGGGCATACTCTTCAGCTTCCCGAAAAAGACAAGCATATGCTTACAAAAACCGAAGCGTTAAACAGAATCGCGATACTGTTCGGAGGCCGCGCCGCGGAAGAAATAGCTTATAACGAGCTTAGCACGGGCGCGTCTCACGACATAGCGCAGGCCACCAAACTTGCAAAAAGAATGGTTATAGAATTCGGCATGAGCGAAAAAGTCGGGCCTCTTGCCCTTGACCAGGGCAGCAGCGAAGAAGTTTTTCTCGGCCGCGACATTTCAAGGCAGCCTCATCTTTCCGAAAAAATGTCCGAGATGATAGATTCGGAAATCAAAAGAATTGCGGACGACGGGCTTAAAACCGCGTCGGGCATTCTTTCCGAAAATAAAAAAATTCTCGATGCAATGGTAGATTATCTTTTGGAAAGGGAAACTCTTAACTCGGAAGATATAGACAAAATAGCAAAAGGAGAGCCTTTGCCTCCTTTGGAAAACAAGGCCGTTGAAGAGGAAGAAAGCAAAAAAGAAGCCGAACCTTCCGGAGAAACCGTAAATGAAAGCGAAAACGCTCAAGTTTGACGAACAAAAAGCGCAGAAAGCCGTAAAACTTCTGCTTGAATCTTTCGGAGAGGATTTAAGCAGGGAAGGAATACGGCGCACGCCCGAAAGGGTCGCGGAATTTTATAAAGAAGCTTTGTCCGGAAACAATACCGACCCTTTAAAAGTCATTTCCGCGCACTATGCCACGGAAGACCACGAAGAAATCGTTTTAGTAAAAGATATTCCTTTTTATTCGCTTTGCGAACACCACCTTTTGCCTTTTTTCGGCAAAACTCATATAGCTTATATACCCAAGAAAGACAGAATAATAGGCGTTTCAAAACTTATAAGGCTTGT
>JAISVT010000029.1 GCA_031271405.1 Candidatus Endomicrobium macrotermitis
GCGTATCGGCAATAAGGGGAGAATCGCGGACAAAGAAATGGAAATTCTGCTGGGTAAAATGCTTTTCTTAAAGAGCAAAGAAAATATACCGTACGTTAAGTTTGAGTCCGATAAGAGGTACAGTCCGGAAGAGCGTTTTGAGGAAGTAATGAACTTCGCAAATCAGGCTTTTGATGAAAGCGGAGAAACGAGAAACTATGCGGTAAACGCGGTGATAGACCTTATAGACACATTATATTTTGAGCCCGTGCTTATGGATAAAAACCAAAAAGACAAAGTGCAAAAGCTATCCGATATAACCGCTTACAAATCGATACTTACGGCGGCGTAAATCATTGTCGTGACTGCTGTTTTTGCCCGCGCAAGTTTATTTTACAGACTTGCGCGGGCAGTTTTATAACTTCGATTTAAACTTCTTAACTCCGAAAAACAGCAGCGTTATTCCGATCAAAACAAGCGGGATGCAGTTTTGCGCAATAACCGTCCAGTCTCCGCCTTTCAATACTATATTCCTAAGCGCTGTAAGCAGATAATAAAGAGGGTTGACATACGCGATCCAGCCCGCGTAACCCGGAATGTTTTCTACGGGGAAAACAAGGCCGGAAAGCAAAAGTGCGGGGAATAAAAAAAGAAGGCTTCCCATCATCGACTGCTGCTGCGTTTTGGCAAGTATGGATATAAAAATCGCAACGGCGCAGGAAGACACGATAAAAACCGAAAACAGAAGCAGCAGTTTGAGAATCCCGCCTTTTATCGTAATTCCGAACAGCACGTACGCTCCGAAAACCATCAAAAGCGCGACAATAAACCCCAGAAGCGAAAACGTAAGGGTTTTACCCAAAAGAATTTCCCAAACCGTAACGGGTGAGGAAATAAGTTTTTCAAAAGTGCCGTTTTCTTTTTCTTTGGAAAGCGATATTCCCGTGAGCATTACCGTAAAAATACACAAAATAAACCCGAGCAAAGCCGGTATCATAAAGAACGAAGATTTAAGCGTCGGGTTATAAAGTATTTTTACGTTTAAGCCTGCCGGCATCGCTCCCGCAGGTCCTGCGCCCTGAAATTCCTGTTCGACAGTTTGGGAAACTATGTTTTTAACGTAATTTTCTATCTGCACGGCTCTTTGCGGGTTTACGGCGTCTATCAAAAGCTGTATTTCTGCGGAATCTTTTTCAATCCCTTTAAGAAGCCCCCGGGGTCCTATTACCAAAACAGCTTCGGCCTTTCTTTCGGATAAAATCTTCGAATAATCGCTTTCGCGCGCGCTTTCGGCATTAACAAACCAGCCTGACTCCAAAATCCTTTTTTCTATTTTTTGGGCCAAAACGTCCTGCGGGGAATATGCGCAATGTATGGATATGTTTTTGACTTCGTTGGTAAGCGCGAAGCCGAAAAGCACCATCTGGATTATAGGGGCGAAAAAAATCACCGCTATCATTTTTTTGTCCCTTAAAGTCTGGGCGATTTCTTTTTTTAAAAAAGCTTTGATGATCGAAATTCTCGGCATATATATATATCCTTTTATTTCCGCTTTTCATTCTTCACTTCGCCGTTGTATTCGTCTTTTTACGGCTCCAGATCCGTTTTAAATTTCTTTGAAGCCGCAATTATTATTAAAACGCAAAAAACGCACAAAGCCGAAAACGCGAATATAAGGTCGGTAAAACCCGAACTCCGCAAATAAGTTCCCCGGCAAATTTCCATAAACCATCTTTGCGGCAAAATGCCGGTAAGAATCCTGAAAAACAAAGGCATATTTTCTATGGGGAAAATAAAACCGGACAAAAGCATAGACGGCAAAAGCCCTGCGGGCATAGATATAAGCATTGCAAGCTGCTGCTGTTTTGTGACTACCGAAATAAAAACTCCGAGTCCCAGGCATGCGGTTATATAAACGCAGCATGATATAAAGAAGAAAACAAAGCTGCCGGTAAACGGAACCGCAAAAATAATTTTTGACGCGGTAAAAACCGCGGCGGACGCGATTAAACTCATTGCCATATACGGCAGAATTTTCCCGAGTATTATTTCTACGGGGCTTATTCCCGTAGATAAAAGCAGCTCCATAGAGCCCCTTTCCCATTCTTTAGCTATGGTAAGCGATGAAAGCAAAATGGAAATAAGACCTATGATTATTACCAGAAGCCCGGGGATTATAAAATATCTGCTGTTTAATTCTCCGTTGAAAATAAACCGCGTTTTCACTTCGTATTTTTGTTTTGGCTGATACGCCTCGGACATTATCGCGGGCATATAGCTTAAAACAAGCCCTGCCTTTGTATTGTCCGAGCCGTCAAGCAGTATTTGGATTTGCGGATGTTTTCCGTAATCCGGATATGAAAGGTATTTTCCGAAATCTTTCTCTATATCCATAAACACGGCGGTTTCGTTTCTTTCAAAATATTTTACCGGGTCTTCCGCCGGAACGTAAACCGGCTTGAATAAACTTCCCGCGGAAAGTTTTTGGACAAAAGCGCGCGACTGCGCCGACCTGTCCGAATCTTTGACGAATACGGGGATTTTGTCATAGTTTAACTCTATGATAAACCCGAAAAAAACAATGAGAAACAAAGGCAGCCCGAAACCGGCCGCCAGAGTAAATTTATCTCTCATTATGTGCCGGTATTCTTTTAACGCCATCGCTTTGATTTTTTTAAGGGTTTCTTTCATATTTTCCTTTTTATATATCCCTCATCACCTTGCTTAGCAAGTCCTTCTCCGGCAAGGATGAAGGTAAAACTACTTCTTATCCAAAAAGTTTATAAAAGCCTGTTCCAGGTCTGCCGCTCCGCTTTGTCTTTTAAGGTTTTTCGGGCTGTCCAGGGCTATTATTTTTCCGCTCTGCATCAGGGCTATGCGGCGGCAGTATTCCGCTTCGTCCATGTAATGCGTCGTAACGAAAACCGTTTTCCCGCCCGATGATAACTTCAAAATCAGATCCCAAAAAAGTTTTCTTGAAACGGGGGAAATACCGGCCGTAGGCTCGTCAAGAAACACTATTTCGGGATCATGCAGAATGGAAGCGGCAAGCGAAACTATCTGCTTCGAGCCTCCCGAAAGATTTTTTACCGTTTCATCCGGATTTTCCTTAAGGCCGACATATTCGAAAAGTTCGTCCATTCTTTCAAGGATTTTTTTAGCGCTCATCATATACAAAGCGCCGGAAAAAAGCATATTTTCTTTGATCGTCAAATCGGAATACAAAGTGAATTTCTGCGACATATACCCTATGCGGTTTTTTAATTTTTCGGTGTTTTTCGATACGTCTTCGCCGTCAATAAACATTTTTCCGCCGGAAATGTTCACGAGCCCGCACAAAGCTCTTATGGTAGTGGTTTTGCCGGCTCCGTTTGCCCCCAAAAAGCCGAAAATCTCGCCTTTTTCAACGGAAAAAGTTATGTTATCGACGGCCGTAAATGCTCCGAATTTTACGGTAAGGTTTTGTATTTCAAGAATGTTTTTTGTCATTATAAAAAATACCCCGCATATTCCTGCATAGAACTTCCTGTTCGTCACCCTGCGCACTGCAGCTGCGTGCGGCAGTGTCTATAAAAATTAATGGATTCTGCGGCTTTGCGCACAATGACAGCAAACTGTGCGGATGCTCATTTAAGGAACACTTCCTCTATTTTTTTGACATTAAACTGCTTTTTTATATTGTCAGGCAAGCCGGAAGCTATGACTTTGCCTTCGTTTAAAATATGCACTTTATCGCATTTTTCGGCTTCGTCCATATAAGAAGTGGAACATATTACGGTCATTTCGTTTGAAACCGAGCGAATAAGCTCCCAAAGGTCGCGCCTGCTTAAAGGGTCAACGCCTATGGCAGGTTCGTCAAGCAAAAGCAGATCCGGGCTGTTTAGCAAAACGCATATAACGCCGAGTTTTTTATACATTCCTCCGGACAAATTGCCGGCTTTTCTGTCTGCAAACCGCGAAAGCCCGGCCATTTCCAAAAGTCTTGCGGACTTTTTTTTAAAATCTTTTTTTGACATACTGTAAAGGTTCGAAAAAAATTCCAAATGCTCCATACATGACAAGTCCGCATACAAACTCTGTTCCTGCGGCAAATAGGCGATTCGTTTTTGTATCGAGCCGTCCGGGATTTTTTTGCCGTCCTCAAAATACCCGATACTTCCCGAATCGGGCTTTAAAAGCTTGGCCGCCAGCCTTATAAAAGTAGTTTTTCCTGCCCCGTCCGGGCCTATAATGCCGTGTATCCTGCCCGCTTCAAAATTCAGGCTTACGCCGCTAAGCGCCTGAGTTTCAAGCATTTTCTTGCTGACTTCTGTCAATGAAAGCGATATTAGTTTTTTGTTCATTGTTTTTATTTGCCGATTTATGGCTTTGTGCGGGATAAACCCGCAGAATGGCAATCTTCACTCCCGGCTGTTTTTAAGGCAGTTCCGCTTCCAGAGTCATTCCGGACTTCAGCATCCCGTCCGGATTATCGATTTTTATTTTTACCTGAAAAACCAGATTATCCCTTTCTTTTTCGGTCAGAACGTTTTTAGGGGTAAATTCGGACTTGTCGTTTATAAAAGTTACGGTTCCTTCAAATTCTTTGTCTTTAAGTTCCGGCAAATAGGCTTTGACTTTCATCCCGGTTTTAAGATTTATTATTTTTCTGTAAGGCGCATAAATATAAAGGTCTATCCTGCTGTCGTTTATTATGTTTGCGATTTTCGAACCCGGGTTTACGAGTTCGCCGTTTTCGTGATAATTGTAAACGACTTTGCCGTTTACGGGGGAAACTATCTTTGTCCATGACAGCTTGAGGACTGCTTCGTCATGCTTGTATTTCAGCCCGTCATAAGTTTCTTCGCTTATTATTTTATCCGAAAGAAGTTTTTTGCCCCTTTCAAAATTTCTTTTCGCGATATTATAAGCAAGCAAAGTTTCGGGGCTGTCTATTTCCGCTATCAAAGCGCCTTCTTTGACCGGCTCGCCTTCATTTACGTAGTACTGCTTTACGGTTCCCGGAATTCTTGCCGACACGTCGGTTTCGACGGCTTCGGCCGTTCCGTTGTAGCGGAAGTTTTCGGGCGCCGATAAATAAAAATACAAACACAATAAAACCGCCGGCAATAAGACAACCGCAATTATTTTCTTTTTCATTTTTTTAAAGCCTCCAAAATTGTAAGTTCTGTAAGAAGTCCCGCGTAAAAGTCGGTCTCGTTGGACTTGGCTTCCAGAACTTTTAAATTCATATATTGAACGTCCAGATACTTCGAATTTCCGGATATGTACGATTTATACGTCATATCCGCGGCGGTTTGGCTTTGGGACACGAGGTTTTTGCTTAAATCTATCTGCGAATATAAAATCCTCGCCTTTTGTTTGGAGCGGTTAAAAAGCCTTTTTAAATCGTCATAAAGTTTTTGTTTTCGGCTTTCAACCGACAATGCCGTAAATTCATGCTGTTTTGCGGCTTTGGAGTTTTTGCCGAACTGATAAACCGGCATAGAGAAATCCGCGCCCGCCCTGTTTTGCCATACAGGCTCAAGATTCGGGCCGTCCGGATAATCGTAAGTTGACGAGGCAAAAATATTCACGCGCGGAAAGTTCATATTTTTGTACGAATCTGCCGCTAAACCGTAATATTGTTCGAGCATATCCAAAGACACAAGCTGCGGGTTTTTGTCGTCAAAATCCGAATCCATATTTTTTGAAAACGCCTGAAGCAAAGTTTCGGGGGAATCGAAAGCGTTTAAGCCTGCTTCATAATTTTCGATTATGTTTCCGGTAAGCGAATTCAATTTGTCCGCCGCTTCCATAAGCAGGATCTCTGCGGCATTTTTCTGTTTCTGCCTTATCAGGACTTCGTTGCCGGACATCACCTCGTCAAGTTTGCTTTTTGAACCCAAAAGCGCGCCTTTTTTGATGTCGCCGTTCTGGGAAACGGCAAGGACAAGCTGTTCGTCGATAAGTTTTAAATTTGCCGCGGCCGTTATAAGGTTGAAATAGGCGATTCTCGCGTCGGTAAGAGCTTTTTTCTTTTCATAATCGTAAACGGCTTTTTTCGATTCGGCCGCTTTTTTTGCGGCTTCGTGGCTGTTTCTTTGGGCGTTTCCGTCAAACAAGTTCCAGCGCAGGGCAAGGCCGGCGGAATAATTCAAGTTGTCTCCGAGCCGTTTTTCGATTCTTCCGATTCCGGGAAGAGTCACATCAAGCTCGGGTACCGCGGTAACGTAATATGCCCTGCCTTCCAGCAGCAAAGCGGGAAGCAGATTCGTTTTTGAAGCGTCTGCCACGGCTTTTGCCGCTTTAAACTCATTTTCAGCGGATTTGACGGAATGGGAAGTTTCAAGAGCCCGTTTTTCGCATCCGGCAAGCGTTATTTTCTGCGCTCCGCAAACGCCGGCAAGCGGGTACAGGCATATAAAACAAATTAAAACAGCCCGTGACATTTTAATCATTTAATATTCCTTTAAGAGACAGTTCCATCCTCTCTTTTATAAATTTTTCATCGGTCAGTTTAGAGACAAGTTTTGAAATTTTTGCCGAATCCTTTTTGGATATGACCCTTCCCAATACCGAAGCGGCCGCGATGGGGACTATAACCGGAGCGACTGCGGAAATAAGCAGGGAAACGGTGTCCGCGTCTTTGAACGCTTTTTCTTTTTTGCCCTGTTCGATTATCGAATATAAAAGAACGGCGTGTTTGGAGAAATTTTCTTTTACAAAACTGAATTTATCGGCGTTTCCCGAAAATATTTCTATGATGATTCCGGATATAATGGAAGAATTTTTTAAGACAAAATCGAAGAGCATGCTTCTTGCGGCTTCAAGTTTTTTTAAAGAGTCCATATCTTTGGAAATATTTATCTCAAAGTCTTTCATAAAATTCCCGTAAAGATTTTTAAGAACTACTTTTTCGAAATTTTCCCTTGAAGCGAAATGATAATGAAAAAGCCCCAGGTTGACTTTGGCTTTTTTGCACAGCTGCCTTACCGTAAAACCGCTTATGCCGTACCGCTTTGCCAAAGCGATTCCGGCATCGATGATTTTTTGTTCGGTATTTATATTTTCCTTCATCTGAAAACCTCCGAAAAGTTATACGGCCGTACAAATTATACATTTGTATAAATAATTTGTCAATATTATTTTTACCCGAAGGCGCTTCGCCCCGCATTTATGCCTGACAAGAGCATTTAAGGGCAGGATACTTCTAAAACACGTCTTATCAACGTGCCTGCCGCGTAAAAATTTGATAGAATTATCAGTAAAAAACAGATTGCGGGGCAATTCCGCAACGGCAAGCCGTTATAAAAGGGAAAATGGAACACAAAACGCTGACCAAAAACGCCGGTAAAACGGCTTTCGGCACTTTTTTATCAAGACTTCTCGGATACGCGCGCGATATGCTGGTCGCGAATTTATTCGGCGCGGGCATGTTTGCCGACGCTTTTTACGCGGCGTTCCGCATTCCAAACCTTTTCAGACGGCTTTTCGGGGAAGGCTCTTTCTCCGCGGCTTTCATTCCGGTTTTCAGCGAATACCTGCACACAAAAGAAAAAAGCGAGACGCAAAAGTTTTTGAACGCCGTTTTCACCGCTCTTGCGGCGGTGCTTGTGATAGTGTCGGTTTTGGGAATGTTTTTCGCGCCCGTCCTTGTAAAAATAATCGCATGGGGATTTACAAACGATCCCGAAAAAATGCAGCTTACCGTAGAACTTACAAGGCTGATGTTTCCTTTTATAATGTTTATCTGCCTTGCCGCTTTTCTGATGGGGATTTTAAACACCTTGCATTCGTTTTTCCTGCCCGCTTTTGCGCCGTCCGCTTTAAGCATGTCGGAAATTTTTTATATGCTGGCAATCGCTCCGATGCTTGGCGGCGGAAATCAGATAAAAGGGCTGGCGGTAAGCGTCATATTCGGCGGAGCTTTGCACTTTATAATACAGTACCCGCAGCTTAAGGCTTTGGGATGGCGCTTAAAACTACAGTTAGGAATTAGGAGTCAGGAGTCAGGAGTTAACGGCGGAAAGGCAATGCCGTTTTATAAACATGAGGGGATTAAGCGCATCGGGCTTTTGATGATTCCTTCCATAATAGGATTGTCGGTTGACCAGATAAACAGTTTTGTGGATACGATATGCGCTTCATTTCTTGCCGGAGGTTCTATTACGGCTTTATATTATTCCAACAGGCTTATGCAGCTGCCGCTTGCCATTTTCGGTTTGGCTTTCGCAAGCGTTTCGCTTCCGGCCATGTCCAAAGCTTATGCCCAAAAAGATATCGCGGCATTAAAAGATTCTCTTAATTATTCGGTAAGGTTTGCCGTTTTTACGATAATGCCGGCAGCCGCGGGGCTTATAGCCATAGGGCTGCCTGCCGTAAGGCTTTTGTTCGAACACGGAAAATTCGATTATGCCGCTTCGCTTATGACAAGCAGCGCGCTTTTTTATTATTCTCTCGGGCTTCCCGCTTATGCCATGGCTAAAATATTCGCAAATGCGTTTTATTCGTTTCAGGACACAAAAACTCCGGTAAAAGCCGCTATGTGGGCTATGTTTTTACACGTCATACTGTGCGTTATTTTAATGTATCCGATGGAAGTCGGCGGGCTTGCGCTTGCGACTTCCGCAGCTTCGTATTTTAACGTTTTGATACTTGTAATATACCTGAGAAAACGGATCGGCAAAATAGGGCTTAAAAAAATATTGTTTTCGTCGCTTAAATCGTTTGCGGCGGCCGTTCTTACGGCTGTTGCGGCGTTTTACGCGTGCAAAATATCGCCGATTTTGTTTATATCGGTGCCGGCGGCTATAATCTCGGGAGCCGCAGTATTTTTTGTGTCGGCAAAAATTCTTAAAGCCGAAGAACTCGGCGCGTTTATGCGGATGTTTAAAAAGAGTGAAGCCTAACTCCTGACTTTAGTTAAAAGGGGAATTTATGTCTTCAAGTATAAAATACATCGTATTGCTTGTTATTTTTCTCTTGACAGTAAGCATGGGCATATTTATAGGCTATAAAATCGGCGGAAATAAGCTCAATAGGGAGTCGGCGGTAAAAATAAGCGCGAATATAAAAGAGATCCTGCCGGCGTCCGAATACACAAGCCTTGTTTACCAATACTCTTCCATAATAACGCATTCCGAAGCAATGCGGCTTTTCGGCGTTGACATACCTCTTACGGAAAAAAAGGCGATATATACCATAGACGGTTCCATAAAAATGGGTTTTGACTGCGCGGACATAAAAACCGAAGTTTCTTACGATAACATAATACTCCGTATGCCGAAAATAAAGATACTTTCGCATGAAATTTATCCGGAAACGTTCAGTTTGTACGATGAAAAGACCAGCATTTTCAACAGATACACTCTAAAAGACGCGCATGCGATACAGTTTGCGAACAAAAACGAAACGGAACTTAAAGTCAGGCAGAACCGCGGCTTATACGTTCAGGCAAGAAAGTTCGCGGAGCAGCAGTTCGGGGCGCTTCTTGAAAATCTGCCCGGAATAAAAGGGCAATATACAATAGTTTTTGAATGGAATTAAATGAACAAACACCTTGAAAACATTCCTAAACTTCCCGGCGTGTATATTATGCGCGACGGCATAGGGAACATAATTTACATAGGCAAAGCGAAAAGCCTTAAAGACAGGCTCGCTTCTTATTTCAACGCCGATACCGAGTCCAAATCCGCGGCCATAATAACCGCTATGCGCAAAATAGACTATATTTTATGCGCTTCCGAAAGAGAGGCTCTGATTTTAGAGCGTCAGCTGATAAATAAAGTCAAACCTTATTTCAACGCGATGTGGAAAGACGACAAGTCTTACCCGTACATCAAACTTTCGGCCGGCGAAGATTTTCCGCGCCTGACTCTTACGAGAAAAAAACTTAAAGACGGCGCTTTGTATTTCGGCCCTTATCCGCAGCAGTTTTACATTAAAAAGCTTGTCCGGTGGCTCGTAAAACTTTTTAAAGTGCGCCCCTGCAAACTTGAGTTCTCCGAAAACAAACTGCCGGAAGAAAAAAAAGTAAAGTCGTGCCTGTATTTCCATACGGAAATGTGCTACGGAGCGTGTCTGGGGAAAATTACCTCCGCTGATTATAAATCCAAAATAAAAGAAATAGAGCTTTTTCTCAACGGAAAATTCAAAAAGCTGGAAGACGAATGGCAAAGCCGCATGGAATGTTTGAGCGCCGATTTGAAATTTGAAGAAGCGGCAGAAATAAGAGACAGGCTTTACGCCGTTCAAAGCATGTCCGAAAGGGTAATGATAAGCGAAATCACGCAAAACGAAATAAACGAATCGGTGCAAAGAGCCGACAGCATAAGCGAATTGAAAGAAGAACTCGGATTAAAGCGTATGCCGGCAGTCATAGAAGGCTTTGACAATTCCAATATTCAGGGTACAAACGCCGTGGCGTCAATGGTGCGTTTTTTAAACGGTATTCCGGATAAAAAAAATTACAGGCGTTTTAAAATCAAAACCGTTGTCGGCGCGGACGATTTCGCAAGTATGAGGGAAGTCGTTTTCAGGCGTTATTCGGGGCTTATAAGAAAAAACGAAAATATGCCGGACCTGGTGCTTATAGACGGCGGCAAAGGCCAGCTTGGCGCGGCAATGGGAGCTTTGGAAGAACTTCAGCTTAATATTCCCGTTGCGTCGCTTGCGGAAAAAAACGAAGAAATATTTTTCCCGCATAAAGACAAGCCTTTGGTATTAAGCAGGCATTCGGCGGCTTTAAGGCTTTTGCAGTCCGTAAGAGACGAAGCGCACAGGTTTGCCGTAAACTATCACAGAAAGCTGAGAGAGAAGATAAATTGACAAAAGAGGCTTTATGACTTCAACCGTTTTAAGTTTTTCGCTTTTTGCGGCTTTTGCCGTTTTTACCGCGGCCGTTTCTTTTTTGGTTTTTACAAGAAAATCGAAATCCGCGGTCAATATCAGTTTTTCTCTTTTATGCCTTTCGCTATGCGTGTGGTTTTCGGGTTTTGCCGGGATGCTTTTGAACATAAACTCCCAAAACGCGGCTTTATGGGAGAAAATAAGTTTTGCCGGAACGGCGTTTGTCTCCGTTTTGCTTTTAAAATTCATTTATTCGTATTCGAAAACGCTGATAAACGAAAGATTCTTTCTTTTCTTCTATCTGTTTGCCGCGGCGGCGGCCGTCTTAAATTTTTACGGCAGTTTGTTTTCGCAAGGCGCGTCAGGGTGGTTCGTTTCCGGCAGTCACGGCAGCCAAAGCCCTTTGTTTCTGCTCATTCCTTCGCAGCTTATCATATTTACCGTACTTGCTTCAAAAAATTTAAAAGAACATTTAAGAACTCCCGAACTTACATCTTTTAAGCTCCGGCAGATATTGAAAATCCGCGCTTCCCTGATATTATTTTTTCTTGTAGCGGCAGAGCAGTTCCTGTCTTACTTTTTGTTTCCCGCTTATCTTATAGGTTCTTTAAGCGCCGTTTTTTTCGTATCCGTAATAGTATTTGCTTTGGGAAGATACTCGTTTGCCGACGTAAAAATCGCGCTTGCAAGGATTTTTATATTTTTGTTTATAGCGTCTTTTACGGCGGGTTTGTCGTATTTTGCGTGGAAACTGTATGATTTTTGGGCTGCTCCGGCAATAGTCTCTTTTATTTCGGCTTTTATAGGGGCGTATATATTCAGAACGTCTATTGAAAAAACCAAAGATTTGTTTTTGGCATACCAGAGAAAATACCACAATACCCTTATACAAGCCGCAAGCGGAATGGCGCGCGAACACGAACTCGACAAACTTCTGAAACTTCTCTCCATTATGGTAATGAGAAGCGTAAACGTCGCAAGCGCGGCTGTTTTTATCGGAAACGAATCCGGAAAACATTTCGAGTGCGCTTACATAAGGCCGTCCGTTTCCGGCGAAATGCTTTTTCCGTATTCGGCAAACCATCCTTTCATAACTTTTATGAAAAACAAGGGCAAGCCTTTCGTAACCGCGGATCTGCCGATACATATAGCAAACTCCGTGAGCCTGCCGTTTAAATCGTCTCTGATAGCGCCTTTTTTCTTTAAAGACGGAGCGCAGGGGTTTGTGGTGCTGGGGCCTAAAAAAAACAAAGTTCCGTTCGACAGGGACGATATAAAAGTTTTCGGAACGCTCGCCCGCCAAACGGCGCTTGCCATTGAAAACTGTATGTTTTTCGGCGAATTTAAAGCCACTCAGGAAAAAATTTTTACGGCCGAGAAACTCGCTTCGGTAGGAGGGCTTGCCGAAGGAGTTGCGCATCAGATAAACAACAGGCTGAACCAGTTTTCAATGCTTTCGGCCGAATTAAAACTGGAAATCGAAGATTTTGTGAAATCGAACGCCGACCTTGTAAATTCGAACGGAAACCTGAAAAAAACCATGGATTACGTGTCAAGCATGTCGGACTCGCTGTCCGAAAACATAAAACGCACGGACGGCGTCATAAAGGGCATATTAAATTACGCCAGATCGGAAAAATACGGAAATACCCACTCGGAGTTTCCGCTGCGCGAAGTTTTCGGCACGGCCGTCGAACTTTTAAAACTGAAACACAAGCTGCACAAAGATTTGGTTTTTGATTTCGATTTTAAAGACGGGGACAAAATTTACGCCATACGCTCGCAGATAACGGAATCCGTTTACAACGTTTTAGACAACGCTTACGAAGCCGTTTTTGAAAAAATGGAAAATCTCGGCGAAGCCGAAAAAGAAACTTTCAAGCCCGTGATCAAGGCCGATTTGAAATATTACGAAGACAAAGCCGTATTTTCGGTAGCAGACAACGGAAACGGGATAAAAGACGAAAACAAGGTAAAGATTTTTGCGCCGTTTTTTACGACAAAATCGTCATACAAATCCGGAACCGGAATAGGTTTGTATATCGTAAAAAGGATGATCGAAGAAAACCACGGCGGGAAACTTTCGTTTGAAAGCAAAGTAGGGCAGGGAACGAAAATAATATTCGAACTTCCGCTGAAAGAAGGGTAAAATCTAATGAAAAAGATCCCGCGGCATATACTGGATGAAATGAAAAAATATCCGCCTTTCTACGTCAAAGTCTGGAAAGCGTGTTTTGAAATTCCCGCGGGGCAAACTTTGACTTACGGCGAACTTGCGGCAAAAACCGGCTCGCCGAAAGCCGCCAGAGCGGTGGGCGGCGCGATGCGCAATAATCCGTGGCCTCCCGTTATACCGTGCCACAGGGTTGTAGGCTCAAACGGTAAAATGTGCGGATATTCGGCAAAAGGCGGAACAAAACTTAAGGAAGAAATGCTCAGATACGAGAAAGAAACCGGAAAGGACGCGGACAACAAGGTCGTTTCGACAGCCGCGAAAAAGAGATAAAAATGCTCAGGTACATTTTCGATACAGCCCGCAGCGCGGCAATGAATATGGCTGTTGACGAAACGCTTTTTGACGGGCTTCAAAACGGGGCGGTTTTAAGGGTTTACTTTTGGGACGCGGCCTATACTACCATAGGCTATTTCCAAAAAAACGGCGGCAAAGCGGTGCGCAGAATGACGGGAGGGCTGCTTGTAAACCATAAAGACGATTTGTCTTACTGTTTTTGCGCCGATACGGAAAACTGGAAACATATATACAGCCAGGAAGACACGTATAAGGCCGTTCACTCCGCCATAAAAAAAGCTTTGGATTTTATAGACATCCGCAGCGAATTCGCGCAGGTAAAGGGAAACGCCTTGCCGAACGATTTATGCGTTCAGACTTTATATTCCGGCGACTTAATGCTTGACGGAAAAAAAATTGCAGGTTCCTGTATGCGCAGAAGGGGAAAAAAGATAATAGTACAGGGATCGCTTCATTTGGATTTGGGAAAACCCGCGGCAAAAGAATTCTCATGGGAATTTTCGCAAAATACGGCTAAAATTTTAAATATACCGGCCGTTGAATCGCAATTGACGGAAACCGAATTAAAAGAAGCGGAAAAACTTGCGCTCGAAAAATATTCCGCCCCGAAGTGGAATGATAAATTTTGATATAATCTTCAAACGGCAGAGTGAAAAGTGAAGAGCGGAGAGTTAAGATAATTTGCCGTTAGGAATTTAACGATATGAAAAAATACTTACTTGACCTTACCAACGCGCAGCTTAAAGACGCTCTTAAACACGTAATCGCGCAAGATTACAGAATAAACCAGATTTCGGACTGGATATACGTGAAAAAGGCAGCCTCTTTTGACGGATTTACCAATATTTCCAAAGACATAAGGGAAAAACTTGGCGAAAAATTCATTTTGAGGGCGCTTAAAATACTCAAAAAGGAAAAATCCGTAATAGACGGAACGATAAGATATACTTTCCAAACTTTAGATAAAAAGCAGTTCTTCGCGGTTTTTCTGCCGTCAAAATCAAAAAATTCGGTTTGCATATCTTCGCAGACGGGCTGCCCGGTTTCCTGCGCGTTTTGTTCTTCCGGAAAAACCAAGTTTTGCCGGAACTTGAGCAGAGGGGAAATAATAGAGCAGATTTTGCAGATAGAAAACGATGCGAAAGAAAAAATCGGCGGCGTGCTGTTTATGGGAATGGGCGAGCCGATGCTCAATTTCAACAATCTCGAGCAGTCTTTAAAAGTTTTGCTTTCAAACAAAGAATTCGGCATAGGAAAAAGGCATATAACGGTTTCGACGGTAGGCATAGTGCCGGCGATAAAAAAACTTGCCGATGAAAATTACGGCGTGCGCCTTGCGCTTTCTCTTCACGCCGTTGACGAAAAGCAAAGAAGAATACTTATACCCAATAATTTGGGTTTTACTATCCCGGAAATTTTAAATGCCGGCAAATACTATCTTAAAAAAACAAATTCCAGGCTTACCGTAGAATATATTTTAGTCAAAGGGATCAACGACTCGGCCGCAGACGCGCACAAACTTGCAAGGCTGCTTCGCCAAAACGACCTTATAAACCCGGACGTTCAGGCAAACCTGATTCCTTTTAATCCGGTAAACGGAGTTTCTTTTCAGACTCCTGCGGAAGAGTCCGTGCAGAAATTTAAAAACATTTTAAAGCTCAGCGGTTTGACTTCGAATATCAGGCAGGCAAAAGGCGCGGACATTTCCGCCGCCTGCGGACAATTGGGGTATTAAAACGGCGCATAGATGTATGGTAACGGCATAATAATAAGAGGTTAATATGAAAAGGCTGATGATTATATTGTTGGTTTTGACGTTTGCGGTACCGTTGGCGTTTGCGGCCAAAAGACCTGCCGCCAAGAACTCTGTTTCAAATTTTAAGACTCAAATTGAATTTATAAACAAATCGGACGCTATAATAACCGAAACAATTACGGTAAACACTACTAAAAAAGCCGACGTTTTCAGGGATCTGCCGAAGTTTTATAAAACAAAAAAGGGTTCTAAAGCAATACATTACGATATAATTTCACTCAGAAGAAACGGAGCGGGCAGGTTTGTTTATGCCCGGGATAACGTGTCTTATTTAACGGTAAAATACGCGGATCCTTTTTCCATAAGCCTCGGGGTGCGCCCGAGAAGGGAAACGCGCACTTATGAAATTATTTATAAGATGACCAACGCCGCCTCTTTAATAAACGTAAATTTGCCCGAAAACAGCAAAAGCAAAATTATAACTTTCAACAACTCGGCAATAAATAATAATCCGGAAAATAGGTTCGGCGGCATTGTTTTGCCTTTTAAAAAAGATGCCGCGGTCAAAACTTACCCGAAACCTTTTAACAGAAAACTTTGGGTTTTGGCAATAAACAATATGGCCTGGATCTATTTCACTCTTATCATTTTATTGATAGGTTTTTACATATGGGATTTGGTTATGCCCAAACCCGACGAAGAATACAGGGACAAACAGGTTTCTTTCAAGACCGGGCTTATTTCGTCTTTAGTATTTTTTTGCGTATATCAAATACGCCTGTTTCCGCCGCACGATATAGGCCCGGGCATAATCACAAACAACTTGCTGCTTTGTATCGCGGTTCTGGCCGTTTTCCTCATAATTCATCATCTTACGATGTTTGCTTCGGACTTTATTGTCACCCGTTTTTCCGCCATACGCGCATTTTTGGGAGAGAAAATTATTACGGCAGCATTATTGCTTTTTATCGTTGTGCTGGATATTTTTACTTTCGTGCAGAGTTTTATGAATATAAGAATTACGACGGTATTTGCCGTTTATCTCGTCGCATTATGCGCGATGAACGCTATGATTTATTACATAAAACCCCTTATACGCTATAAAATTATGGAATTTAAACTGAAAAGGGACGAACCCAGAAGAAAAGCGGAAGAAGCGATAGCCGAACAAAAAAGAAAAGAAGAAGAGGCGATAGCCGAGCAAAAAAGAAAAGAAGAAGAAGCGATAGCCGAACAAAAAAGAAAAGAAGAAGAAGCGATAGCCGAACAAAAAAGAAAAGAAGAAGAGGCGGAAGCCGAAGCAAAAAGGAAGCAAAAAGAAGCAAAAGAAAAAGAAGAAGAAGAGATAAGAAAAAAAGTAGAACTGGAAATAGCCGAGCTGGAAAGAAAAGAAGCGCAAAAAAGAAAGGAAGCGGCGGAAGCAAAAACAAAAACAGATTGAATTTTCATTTGTTTTTTAGTAAAATTTACCGCAAAATATTATTAACGGGGTCTGCGAAATTATGAGTTCGAGAAGACAAGCGAGAGAATGTTCTTTACAAATGCTATACGCTATAGACAATTGCGATATGCCCGCCGAAGCGGTTTACCGGTGTTTTGACGAATATTATCCCCAGGGCGAAGCGTATAGAGAGTTTGCCATTAAAATTTTTAAAGGCGTATGCGAAAAACGCGCCGAAATAGATTCGCTTATAGCCAAATATGCCAAAAACTGGGATATAGACCGCATGGCGACCGTTGACCGCAACATTATACGCCTTGCCGCTTACGAAATTATGGATATGCCCGGCACGCCGATAAACGTCATCATAGACGAAGCCGTCGAAATATCAAAGAAATACTCCACAAAAGACTCCAGCAAATTCGTCAACGGAATTTTAGATAAGCTTAAAGCAGTCAGAAAAGACAGTTAACCTTAAGCCGCGTCATTCCGTGCCAGGCACGGAATCCGTTTTAATCTTTATTTTCAGTTTTTTACGGCAAACGCGGATACCGTTTTTCAACGGTATGACAAAAGGCAATTAAGCGTGTTTGCAATGAATGACATTAAAAATAAAATAGACCATCTCAGAAAAGGAATAGAGCGGCATAACAAGCTCTATTACGCTAAACAAAACCCGGAAATATCCGATACCGAATACGACAATCTCGTAAAAGAACTTGAAAAACTCGAACGGGACTACCCTCTTTTTGCCTCAAAAGATTCTCCGACACAGAAAGTTTCGGGCACAGTCTCGTCCTCATTTGAAAAAGTAAAACACGCTGTTCCTATGCTTTCGCTGGATAACACTTATTCCGAAGAAGAGATCGGGAAATGGTATGAAAGAACGATAAAGGCAATTACAAATTACGAATTACAAATTGCGAATGAAAACGGCAAAGCCCACCGCGAAAACACTGCGTCTTGCAATGACAGCAATCAAGATTTGCCATTGCAAACCGATGAAGCCGGTGAAGCAATCCAAAAATCCGCTCTTTCCTTTACGGTTGAGCCCAAAATCGACGGAGTCAGCGCCAGCCTTACGTACGTAAACGGAGTTTTGGCCATAGGAGCAACCCGCGGGGACGGGGAAACCGGCGAAGACATAACCGAAAACATTAAAACCATACGGGACATACCGCATAAACTGAAAGACAATCCGCCCGCCTTTTTTGAACTCCGCGGCGAAGTATATATGGATAAAGAAAGTTTTGCCGCCATAAACGAAGAAATCATCGAAAACGGCGGGCAGAAATTTGCAAATCCCAGAAATGCCGCGTCAGGCTCTTTAAGGCAGAAAAACCCGCAGATAACGGCTTCAAGAAGGCTCCGCTTCTTTGTGCATTCTTTCGGGGATATTAAAGGATTGTCGTTTTCAACGCATTCCGATTTTTTGGAATACTGTAAAAAGTGCGGTTTTAAACTTCAAAAAGACATAAAAACCTGCCGCAGCCTGAAAGAAATAACGGACTTTTCTTTGGAAATGCTTGAAAAAAGGGAAACGCTTCCTTATGAAATCGACGGTCTTGTAATAAAAGTGGATTCTTACGGTTTGCAAAAAGAACTGGGATACACAAACAAAAGCCCCAGATGGGCGATAGCATATAAATTTCCCGCAAAGCAGGCAACTACCAAACTTAACCAAATACGCGTACAGGTCGGCAGAACCGGCATAATAACGCCTTCCGCCGTTTTAGAGCCCGTACCTTTGGCAGGGGTCACAATATCGCATGCCACTCTGCATAATTTTGAAGAAATAGAACGCCTTAACGTAAACGAAGGCGACACGGTTTTAATAGAAAGAGCCGGCGACGTTATCCCTAAAATAGTTAAAGTTACCGTAAAAAACAGCGAAGGTTTCTTTAAACCGCCCAAGCATTGCCCTTCCTGCCAAAGCGAAATAGTCAAAGAAAGCGAAGAAGAAGCGGCTTACAGATGCGTAAATCCCGAATGCCCCGCGCAGTTCCGCAGACATCTTATACATTTCGTTTCAAGAAACGCCATGAACATAGACGGTTTCGGGGAAGTTGTAATAGACCAGCTTCTTGAAAAGGAAAAACTTAAAACTTTAGCCGACATTTATGCCTTAACTTTTGACGATTTTCTCGGGCTTGAACTTTTCAAAGAGAAAAAAGCGAATAACCTTATGAAGTCAATAGCCGAAAGCAAAAAAAGGCCTTTAAGCAAGCTGCTTTTTGCTTTGGGGATAAGGCATGCAGGGGAAAAAGTATCGGAAATCATAGCCAAGCGGTTTATAACCATGGACGCTTTATTTACCGCGTCTGTTGGCGATTTTATAAAAATAAACGAAATAGGCGATGTGTTGGCAGTATCTTTAAAAGAATTTTTTGAAAAGCCCGAAATGCGCCATATAACAAACGCTTTAAAGGCCGCCGGCGTAAATATGACCGAACCCGAATCCGAAAACCCCGGGACCGCGTTTGAAGGCAAGACATTCGTTTTAACGGGGGAACTTGCCAATTACACAAGGGAAAAAGCGACGGAAATCATAAAATCGCTCGGCGGGAGGACTTCGTCCTCTGTAAGCAAAAAGACTTCATACGTTTTGGCGGGCGCGGAGGCAGGCTCCAAACTCGAAAAAGCAAAAGAACTCGGCGTACAAGTAATAAGCGAAGCTGAATTCGAGGAACTGATAAAATAAATTTGTTAAGCCGTGTCATCCTGCGCGGTAGCCGCAGGATATATAAACAACATCTTATCTGTAGACCCTGCAAGAGACTTCGTCTCCGCAGGGTGACAAAAAACTGTCGGAATTACCGTCCGAAAAAATATTTATACTTAAATAAATTCGGGATAACGGATACGCGAAATAAATAATTGCTAAATGAGAAGAGATTTTATATGCCTAAAATAATTTGTCCTGCCTGCGGCGAACCCAATAACGATATCAATCCGTATTGTTTAAAGTGTAAAACGCCTCTGGAGAAAAAACTCCCGCCGGAAGAAAACAAGAATGTTTCGGGATTCATAAGCATTTCCCGCGCCAAAGTGTTTTTTATGTCGTTTTTCAGTATCGGCATATACGACATATTTTGGTTTTATGCCCAATGGAAAGAATTGAAAAAACTGAAGTATTACAAATGTCCGGTATTCATAGCGGCAATATTTCCGATGTTTTCGGTTTTTCCGCTGGCTTATAAGATATACGCGGGGAAAACACACTTCTGCCATATCTCATATTTTCTTGCGCCTGCAATCATATTATTAAGCGTTATTGCAAATCTGGAAAACTCCGCGGCTTTATTCATTTTGTTTTTACTGCAGCGGTTTATAATGTCATACTCGGTCTCCTGCCTGCAAAAAATCATAAATACAAACCATAAAGACTCCGTCAGCGAAAAAGAACTGAGTCTTAACGCTTGGACAATCACATTCAGTGTTTTTCTTTTTTTGAGCATAATAGGGCAAACCTGGGCTTATAAAAGCCTCGGGGCATTGCCGATTTATACGATTCCTCGGGCAGTAACAAGTTATGCCGCATATAAGCTGATGCAAAAAAACGACAATTTGATATATAAGACGGGGTTATTATATTTTGGATTTATTTCCGAATATGACAGAAGTTTTTTTAGAGCCTTAACGCATGCTTTTCTTACAATATTCTCTGCCTTTTCAAAATACAAGCCAAGCGTACAACCGGAAATAGATAAAAATTCGGATTGGAAGATAAATCATTTTACCGGCGGGATAATTCTGGAACTTCCCGCGGAATTACATGAAACGTTCGAAAGAGAAGCGATGTCCGAAATCTCCGAAGATAAAGACATAAAACTGAGAAAAACATTTCAGACGGATAAAAAAACGTTTTATTTTGAGATCGTATACAAGGAATTAGACAACGACCTTAAAATAATAATGGATTGGAATAAGGCCCTTTCCGCTCTTGCAAATACATACAGCATACCCGAAAGCAATATCAGTTCGGAATATAAAATGTACGGCAATTATATAGGAAAATTACACTCTTTTAAAATAGCGGGCTTTAACAATAAAGTATTATATATAGTAAACAACAATAAAAGTTACGGCATTACAATAACATATGCCGGCGTTTATTGGAATAATTTCGCGGCAAACAAGATCCTGGAAAGCATAAAATTTAAAAACCGATAAAACAGGGTTAGAAAAGCCGGCATTATATTGCTATAATGTGGCCATAATAAAATGAAAAAAACAATAACTCTTACAAAAATCAATGCAAAAAGAGACTACAAAGAACTGTTGTCAATATTCAGCGAAGAAAAAGTAAGGTATAAAAGTGGAAAACGCTATCCAAAGTAGTTTCTAAAACAATAAATCCGTCATTTTGATAAAATCAGATGACGGTTTTGATTTTTTAATGTACAAGAGGTGTTTAAAATGACAGAAAAATCAAAAGAATTAGAGAAAATAATCGGAAGTAAAAAAATTAATGTCTTTAATAAGATATGCGCATACATTAACGATAATTACGATATGGATCAGGCTTTAAACGGCGGCGGCAAAAAATGGCTGTACGAGTACAAATTCCGCAAAAGCGGAAAAACCTTATGCGCCTTTTACTTCAAAGAAAAAGTTTTGGGATTGATGATTATATTCGGCAAACAGGAAAGGCTGAAAATCGAAACAAATAAAACCGCTTTTTCCAAAGAAACAATGAACCTGTACGAAACAACCAAAACGTACCACGACGGCAAATGGATGATGATTGAGTTGGAAGATTTATCGTTATTTGATGACATAAAAGAATTGCTGCTGATCAAAAGAAGACCTAATAAAAAAATTAAGAGAGCGTAAATGAAACCGCAAATCGAAATTATCTATCAGGATGACAATATAATTGTCGTAAACAAACCTTCGGGGATGATTGTTATTCCCGATCAGCATACTTATGAAAACAAGACTCTTGTCGGGATTTTGAAAAAGCAGCTGAATCAAAAAATATGGGTCGTTCACCGCATAGACCGCGATACTACCGGGGTTTTGGTATTTGCTAAAAATGCCGAAGCGCACAGGAATTTGAGCATGCAGTTTGAGCATTCGCAGGTGCAGAAAAAGTATTCGGTTTTGCTTTCGGGCGTTTTGGAAGACGATGAGGGGATTATTAACAAGCCTATTTTGATTGACGACAGGGAAGTTACCATATCGGAAAACGGAAAAGAATCCGTTACTGATTTTAAAGTTTTGGAACGTTTTAAAAATTACACTTTTGTTGAGGCTATGCCCAAAACCGGCAGACGCCACCAGATAAGAGTGCATTTTTGGAGTTTGGGGCATCCTTTGGCGATAGACGCGGAATACGGATCGGGCGAACCGCTGCTTTTATCTTCAATAAAACGCAAATACAAAGCCAAAGACGATGAAAAGGAAAAACCTCTTATAGACAGGCTTACTTTGCACGCGGCGGAACTGACTGTTGGCATGCCGGGCATTGCGGTTAAAGACGAAGCATTCAACCCGGATTGCCGCGCCGCCGGCGCTCCCGGCAATGACGGCAAAGTAACTTTTAAAGCGCCGCTGCCGAAAGACTTTGAAATAACATTAAAACAGCTTAGAAAATACGGAAAATAAGAAATATTACAGACCCCGCGGCGGAGTTTACACCGCACACGGCTGCAGCGCGCGGGGTGACATTTCAGCAATCAACCTATAGTTGCATCCCGCCGAACCCTCACAGCATATTGTGTTAAAATTTGACATTTCAGGCAAAGTTTATTAACATAAACGAACTTCAAAAAGGAGGTCTTTTCAGCTAAAAAATCTAAAAATATTTTCTGAAAGAAGAAAGGGTGAAAGTCCCTCGCTGGTCCGCAACCGTAAAGCCGGAACGTTTAGAAAATATTAAATTCTTACGAGACTAGGAGAGTACAATGGAACAAATCGTAAAAAGAGACGGGTCCGTAGTAGATTTCAACGAAGAAAAAATTACCGCCGCAATTTTAAAAGCCGCAGAGGTTACCAAAGAGTTCGACGCTCAAGCCGCAAGTTTTCTTACCCAGGCAACAGTATCCATGCTTAAAGCCAAACACGGACTTCTTCACAGCCCCAATATCGAAGAAATACAGGACGTAGTGGAAGAAGTTTTAATGGCGTCGCAATATAAAAAGACGGCAAAAGCCTATATTATTTACCGCCAGCAGCAGTCAAAAATCAGAGATTTCGTTTCGGCTTCCAATAACGATATGGTTGACGAATACCTTTCCCAGCTTGACTGGCAGGTAAAAGAAAACTCTAATATGTCTTATTCCATACAAGGGCTTAACAATTACATATCTTCAAATATCAGCAAAAACTACTGGCTCAACAAAATCTATCCCGGCGAAGTCAAAAAAGCGCACCTTTCCGGAGACATACACATACACGATTTAAACATAATATCGGTTTACTGCGTGGGCTGGGACTTGAAAGACCTGCTTATCGAAGGTTTTAAAGGGGTAAAAGGCAAAGTCGAAAGCTCTCCCGCGAAACATTTCAGAACGGCTCTCGGGCAAATAGTCAACTTTTTATACACAATGCAGGGCGAATCCGCGGGCGCTCAGGCTTTTTCCAATTTCGACACTCTTTTAGCGCCTTTTATCAGGTATGACAATCTAAATTACGAGCAGGTAAAACAGTGCCTGCAGGAATTTGTTTTTAATATGAACGTGCCCACAAGGGTAGGCTTTCAGACGCCTTTTTCAAATATAACCATGGATTTGAACGTCCCGAGCTATTACGCGGACGAAAGCGTGATAATCGGCGGAAAATTTCAGGATAAAACCTATAAAGAGTTTCAGCCCGAAATGGATATGTTAAACAAAGCCTTTTTTGAAGTGATGATGCAGGGCGATTCTTCCGGCAGGGTTTTTACTTTCCCGATACCTACGTACAACATAACAAAAGATTTTGACTGGGACAACAAAAACATCGAAGGGCTTTGGGATATGAGCGCGAAATACGGAATCCCTTATTTTTCAAACTTCATTAATTCCGATATGAACCCCGAAGACGCGCGTTCGATGTGCTGCCGTTTAAGAATCGACAATCGCGAACTCGAATACAGAGGCGGCGGGCTTTTCGGCTCTAATCCGCTGACCGGTTCTATAGGCGTAGTTACCGTAAACCTGCCTAAAATAGGCTTTCTTGCAAAAAGCAAAGAAGAATTTTTCGAGCTTTTAAAAGAGCGTATGGTCATCGCTAAAACCTCGCTTGAAATAAAAAGAAAACTTCTCGAAAAATCTACCGACGGCAACCTTTATCCGTACACAAAGTTTTATTTAAGGGGAATAAAACAGCGCTTCGGCGTTTACTGGAAAAACCACTTTTCGACGATAGGGCTTGTAGGGATGAACGAAGCCTGCACAAACTTTTTGGGCGAAGACATAGCAAGCGCGCAAGGCTATAAATTTTCGCTTGAAGTTATGGATTTTATGAGGAAACAAATTACGGAATTCCAAAAAGAAACCGGAAACAATTATAACCTTGAAGCGACGCCCGCGGAAGGCACAAGCTACCGTTTGGCGAAACTGGACAAAGAAACGCTTAAAGACATAAAATGCGCGAATGAAGCCGAATACTTAAGCAAAAAAGCGTATCCTTATTACAGCAACTCCACGCAGCTTCCGGTAAATTACACCGACGATATTTTTGAAGTTTTAAACCATCAGGACGAACTTCAGACAAAATATACCGGCGGCACGGTGGTGCACATTTTTGCCGGCGAACGCATACGAGAAAAAGAAACGATGAAAAACCTCGTAAAAAAAGTCTGCGGAACTTACAAACTGCCGTACTTTACTTTTTCGCCGACTTTCAGCACCTGCCCCAGCCACGGATACGTTACCGGCGAACATTTTAAATGCCCGCATTGCGGAGAGACTTGCGAAGTTTACTCAAGGGTCGTCGGCTATATACGCCCCGTAAACCAGTGGAACGAAGGCAAGCAAAGCGAGTTTCAGACAAGAAAAACGTTTAAGATTGACGATCAGGCGCAAGCGGTCCTCATATGATGTCTTTTCTTATAGGGGGGTTGCAAAAAACCTCTTTGCTTGATTATCCGGGAAAAATAGCCGCGATTGTTTTTACCCAGGGCTGCAATTTCAGGTGCGGCTACTGCCACAACCCGGAATTAAACAAAATAAACTCTAAAAAGCCGGTATATACCGTGCCGGCTTTTTTTGAGTTTTTAAAAAACCGCACCGGAAAACTCGACGGAGTTGTTATTACCGGCGGGGAAACCTGCATTCAGAAAGACTTGAAACTTTTCATTTCGAAAATCAAAGAACTCGGTTTTCTTGTAAAACTCGACACAAACGGCTCAAAGCCGGAAGTTCTGTCGGACTTGATAAGTTCGGGATTGCTCGACTACATAGCTATGGACATAAAAGCCCCTTTAAGCAAATACTGTCAGGTTGCCTGCGCAAACGTCGATACCGAAAAGATAAAAAAAAGCGTTGAAATAATTATAAATTCGGGAGTTGAATACGAGTTCAGGACAACGGCAATCAAAGGACAGCTTGAAGTTGAAGACTTTACCGGAATCGGCGAGCTGATCAGCGGAGCAAGAAAATACTACCTTCAAAAGTTTATTCCTACAAAAATACTCGATAACAGTTTTTTAAACAAGCAGACATTTTCAGACAGCGAATTCAGCCGTATAGTAAACTTCCTTAAAGGAAAAATCGAACTGGTTTCGGTGAGATAAAAAATAAAAAGACGCAGCCTGAATTGCCGCGCCTCACGAGATAACAACATAAGAGAAGAGGCGAAACCTAAGCTATCCAGCAAAGGTTGCGCCTCCCACTGGAAGGATTATAGCGTAATTATTTTTTCAAGTCAAGCACGTTATTGGATTTTGTGATAATCAAAATTCTGTTAACATCTTTAATCAGTTTGAAGTTTTTTGTTATTTGGCTAACACCCTTTTTCTCAGAAAATTTTGAACGACGCAAATCAATAATTATATTTTTTGATTGCTTTAACGCTTTCCTTAAAATGTGTTCTATTGTGTGTTTTCCATTGCTTTGCGGAGACTTCATTTCCCAAAACACATCGTCCATTTTTACATCGGGAGTACGCGCTCCCTTTTGGTATACGGCAAAACAAAATATTGACTTTCCGCGGCGGCAAAGCCTCTCGCAGAATCTATAAAGACCGATTTTCACGGCATGACAAAAGATCTTGTTAATAGACCCTGCGGCGGAGTTTACACCGCACACAGCTGCAGTGCGCGGGGCGACAATTCATACTGCGCCGTCTTTCCTCACGGGTGTTCCGTCATCGGCCTTTTATATTTTGATATAATGTTTTCAAATTATCCGATCATGATATGGCATTTGTCACCCTGCGCGAAGCCGCAGGGTCTGTAAATAATTGCCGTATAATCCGGTAATATTTTAATCAGGGAGAACGTCTATGCCTTCTAAAGTTTATTTTTTGCCGTGGGAAAGAAGAAGCGAACTTTATGAATTTTTAAAAGCAGCAAGAATTTTCAGCCATGTCAAAGCAAGGCAGTTTCTGGCTGTTAAAATGCACTTCGGCGAAGAAGGCAACGAAGGCTATATTAAGCCTGAATATATCCCGCCGCTTGTAAAAATAGCGCGCGAAAAAACGGCATTTCCTTTTCTTACCGACGCAAGCACAATTTATGTCGGGCAGCGTTCCGACGCTTATCATCACCTTTTGATAGCAAACAAACACGGCTTTAATATAGAATCCTGCGGATGTCCGGTAGTTATTGCCGACGGACTCAGGGGAAATGCCGATAAAGAAGTTGAAATAAATCTTAAACATGTGAAAAAAGCAGCTGTCGCCAGAGACATATATTACGCGGACAGCTTTATTTTCTTAAACCATTTCAAAGGCCATGAGGTCACGGGTTTCGGCGGCGCTTTGAAAAATATGGGCATGGGCTGCGGCAGCAAAGCCGGCAAATACGAAATGCACAACACCTCAAAGCCGAGAGTAAGGGCAGAAAAGTGCACGGCCTGCGGCACATGCGTAAAATGGTGCAAGCAGAACGCATTGTCTTTAGAGCCTTACGGCGAAAAGAAAAACGGGAAGCAGCCGAAAAGAATAGTTATGGATAAAACAAAATGCGCCGGCTGCGGGCAATGCATAGTCAACTGCGCTTTCGGCGTTTTCAGCGTAAACTGGAACGAAGACGCGGGATTTGTGCAGGAAAAGATAGTCGAATACGCGGCGGCGGTCATTAAAAACAAAAAAGCCGGCTATGTAAACTTTTTAAACCACATAAGTAAAAACTGCGACTGTTTCGGCTTTGCGAAAAACCCTCCGATGATGCAGGACATAGGCATACTTGCCGGAAACGACCCCGTGGCAATAGACCAGGCAAGCTACGACCTTGTAAACAAAGCCTACGGGAAAAACTTCTGTAAACATATGCACCCGGACATCAAACCGGAAATTCAGCTTGAGTACGCGCAAAAGATAGGTATGGGAAGCAGGGAATACGAACTGATCAATTATTAAAAGGCATAGCCGCTTCGCGGCGAAGATTGGAAGCTCAGCAGTTCGGCAGCTCAGCAACGGCAAAAGACAAGACAAAATATTGTCGCCATTCTGCGACTGCGCGCCGCAGAATGACGGATTCCGTTGTTGTCATCCTGCGCGATAGCCGCAGGATCCATAAATTAAATAACAATTGCTTTGTCTGTCATTCTGCGGAGACGAAGTCTCTCGCAGAAGCTATAAAATAATTATGAACAATACATATTATGTCTATATTCTTGCAAGCGATAAAAACGGCACTTTATATACCGGAGTAACCAATAAAGTTATGGAGCATAAAACAAAGCAAATTAAAGGTTTTACAAATAGATATAATATCGATATGTTAGTTTGGTTTGAGTCAGGCGGAAGTATAGAGAAAGCGATAGAACTTGAGAAAAAAATCAAAAATCGCGGCAGACAATGGAAAATCGATTTAATTGAAAAGAAAAATCCGGATTGGAAAGATTTAAGTGAAGAGTGGGCTAAATATTGACAATTTATAGATTCTGCGACTACGCGCAGAATGACGGCTAATTCCGTTGTTGTCATTCTGCGCGATAGTTGCAGGATCCATAAGTAACAAGGGTTTATCCTGCGGACATAATCTAAAGAATAATTATGTTATCTGCATTTTGTTCGTCATTCTGCGGAGACGAAGTCTCTCGCAGAATCTATAAATAACTATGAAAATCATAAAACTGGAAAAAATTTACTCTAAAAAAGAGACTTTCAAAGTATTTTTCGATAACGGCGAAAATATTTTGCTGCCTGCCGATATAATTGTTAAGTTCGGGCTAAACACAGGCGTTGAGATAACCGATGAAACTTACAAAGAGGTTTTAGCCGCGGACAAGGCCTACAGAGTTATTTTTGACGCTTTGCTGCTTGTTTCAAAACGCTCTTACAGCGTTAAGTCTTTATCGGACAAACTGCTCTTTAAAGGCTATGAGCCGGGCAATATAAAATCCGCCGTATCAAGGCTTACCGAACTCGGATATGTAAACGATGAAAAATTCGCCTTAGCCTATGCAAAATACCTGTCTGAAAAAGGCAAAGGGGAATATGCCCTGAAACAGGCTCTTGAAGAAAAAGGCATATCAAGGGATTTGATAAACAAAGCTTTGGACTCGTTAAAAACCGAAGCAGAACCTTTTGAGCAGATTATAGAAACCATAAAACGCAAATTCAAAGATTTCAACCCCAAAGACAAAAACGAAGTCCGCAGGGCGGCCGCTTTCTTTTTAAGAAGAGGCTTCGCCTCGGAAGATATTTCAAAGGCATTAAGGCTGTATAAGGAAATTTGATTGAAAAATCAATTGGAATGTTTAAATATACAACTATGCAATTACAATGAATAATTGTGTGTTTTAACACTTAAAAAGACTGATTGGAATATATAAAGAATTAATACCTAGGCAATTACAAAACATAGAAATGCCCCGGAGTATGTTAAGCAGGGTTGTTTCCAAGCCGGCTCCCGTCCGGGGCGGCTCCTTACGGAGCGATGATATTATAGATAAGCTCAATTTCATTGTCAATGAAACCTGATACAAATGCCGCGAATGCGCCGGCACTTTGGATTTGGAGATAAAAAATATACACTGTATGGACATAGGCTGTGTTGTTGATGAGAACACAAAATAAAGGTGACAAACAATGAGATTAGAAAAAATAGGATTTGCTAATTACAGAAGTATAGGCAACACTTATGCATATATTGATTTGACAAAAAGAATAAACTTATTGATAGGACCGAATAATGCAGGAAAAAGTAATATAATTTCTGCGTTAGAACTTATAAAAAATACAATAAAGCCAATTACAGAAGAACTAAAATTAAATCCAGAAGATATTCATAAGGTTAATACTGATAATTTTGTTGTATGTTTTGTTGTTATGATAAATTCAAATAGACTTTATGTGCCTATAAATTATAAAAACGGACGTATTTATGAAAATGAAGACTATATAATCGAAGCAATTTCGCAAGATATGCCAAGAATACCGCAAATGGAATTATATGAGTCAGTTTTTAATATTTTACAAATGGAGCTTCCAAAAATAATAAAAATCCCGCCAATTCGGGAAATCAAACATGGAGATGGCTCAAAATACACGCCTGACGGCAAAGGTATTATTGAAATATTAGCTGATTGGAAAAGCCCAGAAAAAAATGAAGATTACAAGAGGGAAAAGTTTGAAAAAATACAAAGTTTTTTAAGGGTTTTGCTAAATGATGGCAGAATAGAAATAGATGTTCCAACAAAGCAGCCCGAAATATTAATAAAAGCAGGCTATCAGCGATTGCCATTATCTCACTTTGGAACAGGCGTACATGAACTAATCATACTTGCAATAACATTACTATCATATAAAAACACTTTAATATGCCTTGAAGAGCCTGAAATTCATTTGCATCCTTTACTGCAAAAAAAGTTATTAAACTTCCTTCTTGAAAAAACAACTAACAACTATTTAATAACAACTCATTCTAACTCGATGTTAATTTTTGATGACAGGGTTTCAATTACAAGAGTATATAAAGAAAATGACGCAACTATAGCAAAAAGTGTGACTGAAACTAAAGAAATACTTCCTTTGTTAAACGATTTAGGCTGCTGCGCTTCGGATATCATACAGGCAAATTCAGTTATTTGGGTCGAGGGCCCCAGTGACAGGACATATATCAATAAGTGGATATC
>JAISVT010000012.1 GCA_031271405.1 Candidatus Endomicrobium macrotermitis
TAAAAAGATATAGAGAACAGAGGAATTTAAGCAAGCGTTTATCTGCCTTAACCGGCGGCAGTTTACCGGCACAGGTTGCGCGCCGCGGCGGAAGTAGTTCGGCAAGTTTATCTACAAAAAATAAATTTGACGTACATAGGCTTGCACAAACCGCAGATCAGGCAGATAAGGCGTTTAAAAAACTTGGAATGAAAATAAACCGAAACTTTATTGAAGTTATGTCGAATATGGTAAGCCAGGCGGCAAATATTACCGGAAACTATGATTTTGTAGAGACGTTGCGTAAACAAGCAAAACAGGGTGATATAACCGGCGTAAAAGAAATATATGACCCAAAAGAGTTTCGGGAGCTTAAACAAAAATATTTAACTGAAGCAAAAGGTTTTGTTAATGACGTGTATGAAAAAGCCCGATCCGAAAAGGTTATAAGCGACGAAGAGTATGCCAAGTTAAAAGAAGAAATTTCCGACGAAAGAAAAAAAATGATAGAAGAAATAAACGAAGCCCGTAAAATGTATTCGGTAAACGGTACTGACGCTTTTGATGCCGGTAAAGAGTTGAAGGATTTTGAGGCTTTGCTTAATAAAATAAAAGAACAAGTCATAAAAGATATAAATTTCCTGTATAAAAACGCTAAAATTGAAAATAAAGCGGCGCGTAGCAAAATAAACGATTTTGCCAGACGAGAAATAATTAATATAAGAAACAGTGCCGCCGCGGAAATAGAAAAAAAGGTCAATGAAATAACCAACCGCGAAGCGGAATTTTTAGACGAAGGATATTTTACGGCAAAAGATTTGAAGCATTTAAAGTATCCGCAGGAACTGGAAGGCCTTATGTTTGATAAGGTCTCATTTAACGCTATAGATAAGTTTTTTGAACGTTTAAAACCTTCTTCTATCGAAGATGCGGTAAAAGGCATAAAACTGTTTCAAGCAACCTTTGACTTGTTTCAGATGGCAGAAGTAGCAAGGCAGCGTTTCGGCGTTACAGGATTTAGAGGGCTTGTAGGGTACGATTGGATAACTAATGATAAAGATTTTTATGATACGGCTATAAAAGCTACCGAAAGAGGCCTTGTGCTTGGAAAGAATGAGGATATAGCAACCGACATTATTAAACGCATGGGAAAACCGATTGTCGAAAATGAAACAAGCTGGTTCGGCAAGAATGTAATAAATAAGCTTAATGATTTAAGCGATAAGAACAAAACTACAAAGGCCGTAAAAGATATGGTTATGCGGCTTGAGGATCTGCAATGGAAAACAGTAGTCCCGAATACAAAACTTTCGATGTGGCGGGAATTAAGTAAAAAGTACAAAGAAATATACGCTCAATACAGCGTGGAAGAAGCAGAAACTATTGCCGCGGAAACCGTAAATGACTTTTTCCAAGGAATAAATTGGGACAGGTTAATGGCAAAAGATAGCACCATCGGAAAATTTTTAAATCGAAATAGGATTAGAATGTTAAGATATGCATTCTTTGGCCCTGACAGGCTCGCTGCGGTAGCTTCGCGCATTTCAAAGACTTTTGACGGGCCGAATAAAGCCGAATATGCAAAGGCACATTTTCGCAGCATAATAATGCTATTATTGCTTCAGAATGTTCTTCAATATGCTTTAAGCGGACATTTATCTGACGAAAATACAAAAGGAAGTGAACTTGATTTAGAAATACCATTTATACAAGATAGAAAAGGAAATCCTATTGCCGTAAATATCGGTGGTACGGCATTTGAACCTTTAAGATTTATAAATAAGCCGTATCGGTTTGTAATGAACAAGCAGGGAATTTTGCCGCGGGTGCTAGGAGTAGGACAAAAAGACTATCAGCGTCCGAAAAATGTGCTGGAAGAAATTTGGCAGGTAGCTACAATACCTTTTGCAGTCCAAAATATTGCAGAGTATGCGCTTCAAGATTCTGATAATCCAAAAACAGGCGATACGGACTTACCGGAAGCTATTGTCAGAGCTGGCGCTGAATTTATAGGCATTCCTACCACCTTCAGGACAGGACGGAATAAAGAAGCTACAATAGCCGACCTTATAAAAGGCGATGCAACTCTTTATCAGTATGTAATGAGTAAAGATTTGAAAAAGACAAAAAAAAAGCTATAATGTTCCGACTTGACTATAAGTATTAAATAAAGTATTATTGCTCTTTAAAAAATCAGGTAACATTTTGGTAACAATAGTTAGCATAGATAAGCAAAACAACGCAAAGCAGAACAACTATTTTAAGACGGTAAAGAGTTAAAATATTGAAAATTCAATGATAAATATGTTTATATACTTAAAGCCTCTACCGGGCATTTTATTTTTAGATAAATGAAGAACAAACATAAAACATTACAATCGAAGGCTCCCCTTTTCGACACGCTTATGGCGCATGCGAAGAGAGACGTGGTTTCTTTTCACTGCCCCGGTCATAAAAACGGCAGAAGCATAGATAAAGAGCTTAAAGATTATACCGGCGAAGAAACCTATAAATTCGATGTGACTGTTTTTGACGAAGTCGATTCCCTTCACGATCCCGTCGGCCCGATAAAGAAAGCGCAGGAGCTCATGGCGGAAGCCTACGGCGTGCGCAATTCGTTTTTTTTGGTAAACGGAACTTCAGTCGGCAATATAGCGATGTTCCTTGCGGCGTGCGACCCGGGCGATTCCATAATAGTTTCGAGAAGTTCCCATAAATCCATTATGGCCGGAGTAGTTTTGTCGGGCGTTTGGCCTATATGGATTCAGCCGAAAATCGACCAGAATCTCGACATAATTTTTAATTCGACTTACGAGCAGATAAAAGACGCGTTAGACCGTTATCCCGAAGCGAAAGCGGTTTTTGTGACAAGCCCGACATATAACGGAATAACTACGGAATTAAGCAAGATAGTCGATCTTTGCCACAGGCGCGGAAAAATAGTTTTGGTGGACGAAGCGCACGGCCCTCATTTGATATTCAATGAACAGTTTCCCGAGTCGGCCGTAGATGCCGGCGCCGATTTATGCGTTCAGTCCACGCATAAAATACTTTCGGCTATTTCCCAGGGTTCGGTTTTGCATTTCAACTCGAAAATTGTGGATATAAACAGAGTCAAGAAAGTCGTTTCCATGCTTCAGACCACAAGCCCGAATTACCTTACGCTTGCAAGCATAGATTTGGCAAGAAGACAGGCCGTTTTGAAGGGCGGCGAAATGTTTGACGGCGTTATTAAAGCCGCGCAATGGGGAAGAACTTATATCAATTCCAATATAAGTTCGATGAAATGTTTTACAAGAAAAGAAATTCAAAAACTCGGCTTCGATTTAGACGTTACGAAACTTACCGTAAACGTTACAAAAACGGGGCTTTCGGGTTATGAAATAGAAAGCATTTTGGCGAAAGAATACAATATACAGCTCGATTATGCCGATATTTTTAATTTGGTCGCGATAATGGGCATAGGTTCGGACAAAAGCGACGTGGAAGCTTTCGTGTCGGCTTTAAGCGAAATAAACAAAAAGTACCACGGGAAACAGAAAAACTGGATTTTACAGATCCCGTCGCTCGCAACGGAAATGGTTATGGTGCCGAGGGAAGTTTATCTTTCAAACAGCACAAAAAGAATCGCTTTAAATAAGTCCGTAGGCCATGTTGCCGCGCAGACTCTTACGCCTTATCCTCCGGGAATTCCCGTTTTGATTCCGGGCGAGAGAATAACGAAGGAAATATGCGATTATCTTATCGATATGTCGTCAAAAGACATAAGGATAAGCGGGCAGGAAACGGAAATGCTTAAGACCGTGAAGGTTTTTACCAATTAATTTTATAAACTAAAACTCCTGTGGAGGCTCGTATGAACAAAAAGGATATGGCAAGTTTTAAAAAGATTCTTCTTCAGAAAAAAACCGAACTCTTGAACAAAGTGAACAACGCGCAAAGAGAATTGGACAACGACGCCGACGTAAACGTAGGAGACGAGATAGATACGGCAAGCCTTAACAGCGAAAAAGAAATGTATTTCGAACTTGCCGCAAACGATAAAATGACTATTGACGCCATTAACGATTCTTTGGCCAAAATAGAAAAAGGTACGTACGGCAAATGCGAATGCTGCAACGGGGAAATAAGCATCGAAAGGCTTAAAGCGATACCCTGGAGCAGGTACTGCATCCAGTGCCAGGAAGAAGCGGAAAGACCTAAAAAATAAAAATGCTGTCCAAATATTTGTTGGCGAATCATTTTGATTTGTGGCTTAAAAGTTTTGCGGTATTTGCCGCGATATTTTTTGCCGGGTTTTTGTTCAGGGCATATCTGCTGAAGTTTTTGCGGAAAGCGGTGTCTAAAATAGGGGTTGTTGTCAGCGACGACGTAGCCGAGACCGCGAAAAGTTATATTTCATTCTGGATTTTTTTGACGGCTTTGTACGCGGCTTTTATAATCGCTCCGTTTGACCATACGGACGAAAAAGTCTTAAAAAGTTTTTACTCGGTAATCGCGATTTCGATAGTATTTTTGGCGTCTTCGCTGATTTCAAAAGTTTTTCGCAAAGCCGTTTCGAACGCCATAAGCGTAAACATAATAAAGTTTTCGGTTATTTTTATAGGCGTTATTCTCATTATAAACCAGATAGGGGTTAATCTTACCCCGGTCTTGACGGCTCTTGGAGTAGGTTCTTTGGCAGTAGCTTTGGCTTTGCAGGATACTTTGGGGAATTTTTTTGCCGGGGTAAATATCCTTGCAAGCAAACAGATAATGCGCGGAGACTATATAAGGCTGGATTCCGGACAGGAAGGAAGGGTCGTAGAGATCAATTGGAGAACGACGCGCATAAGAGAGATGTCAAACAGCGTAATAGTCGTTCCCAATACAAAGATATCTTCCGCGATAGTGAAGAATTTTCACTTTAACCGTTCGGATTTTACCTCTTCCGTAAGCTGCGGCGTTTCATACGGCAGCGATTTGGAAAAGGTGGAGAAAACGGCGATAGAAGCGGCAGCCGAGGTTATCAATGCAGTCGAAGGCGCGGTAAAAGAGTTTGTCCCGGTAGTAAGGTTCAGCGAGTTTGCCGAGTCTTCGATAAATTTCACCGTTTATTTTCGCGTTAAAGACGTGTACGCAAACGGAGAAATAATGCATAAAATCATCAAAAATATTAAAAAAAGATTTGACGAAGAGCATATTGAAATACCGTTTCCGCAGAGAGTCGTTCAGATTCAAAAGAATTGACAAAAGGTTGTAAATTCGGGCAGGGGCGTTATTTTACGGAGAAATAAATGAAGTTTGTTTTAAGTTCCAAAATATTCAGGGCTACGGTTACCGAAGCCAATTTGAATTACGAAGGAAGCATAACCATAGATACGGATCTTTGCGATAAAGCGGGCTTGTGGATAGGCGAAAAAGTGCTTGTGGTTTCAAATACAAGCGGAGCGCGCCTTGAAACTTACGTTATTCCGGGAAAGCCCGGTTCCGGAGTCATATGTATGAACGGAGCGTCTGCGCACCTTATTAAAAAAGGCGAAGAGATAATAATAATGGGTTTTGAGCTTTCCGATAAACCCAAAGAAGCAAAATGCGTTTTTGTAGATAAAAACAACAAATGCGTTAAAGTTCGTTAAATTTATATGCGTAAACTTTCGGGGCGTGGCTCAGCTGGCTAGAGCGCTCGGTTCGGGACCGTGAGGTCGCTGGTTCAAATCCAGTCGCCCCGATTCTTTACAAAAAAGGTACAAAATGTCTTCGCAGTTTGACGCCCTTCAATTATATTTTAATTCTTTAAGCGAGATAAAGCCTCTGTCCCGGGAGGATATGAAGGTTTTATGGAAAAAAAACAAAAGAGATAAAAAAACTTTTGACACGCTTGTAGAACAAAACTACCGCCTTGTGGTCCCCATTGCCAAAAAATTTATGAAGAAGGGCATAGATTTTATGGATTTAATCGAAGAAGGCAATATGGGGCTTATAAAAGCGGTTGAAAAGTATGACCCTAAAAAAAATACGGCTTTTTCGACCTACGCGGTTTATTGGATAGAGCAGTACATACGCAAAGCAATAGAAAATCAGGCTAAAACCATAAGAATACCTTCACACGTATGGGACGCTTTGAACCTATGGATGAAAACGTGGAACATTCTGAGGGACAAACTTAACAGAGAGCCCACGGTAGCCGAAGTCTCCCAAAAACTTAAACTTAATAAAAAGCAGACCGCAAACCTTTTAAAAGCCGCTACCGTGTTTAACGGGACAAGTTCTTTGGAAGCTCCGATAAGCGACGATTCCGATATTTTTGTCAAAGACATAATAGTCGACGATCAGGTAAAATCTCCGGAATCCGTTACCGAAGTAATAAGGACAAACTCGGATATAGGAACGGCTTTGAATCATCTTCCGGACAGGGAAAGAGAAATAGTAAGGATGCGTTTCGGCATCGGCGGCATAAAACCGATGTCTTTAGAGTCTATAGGAACAGTTTTAAAGATTTCGAGAGAACGCGTCAGACAGCTTGAACTTAAGGCGTTTAAAAGGCTTAAAGGAATATTCGTGCGCCACGGGCTTGTGGACAAGTTCAACGCGGGACATATGATGCTTGACAGCAGAACCCACAAGAGAGACAGAAGGCATTCCGATAAACTAGCGGCCGTGAGAAAAGACCGCAGAAAGACGGACAGAAGGGTATAATGACAGAAATTTCAAAAAAACTTGAACATGCGATAAGAGACATTTTTGATTTTCCGGTCAAAGGCATAGTTTTTAAAGATATCACCCCCGTTTTGCAGGATGTAAACCTTTTCGGCGAAGTTATCGGGTTAATAGCAGATAAGTTCGGCGGTTATAAAATAGATAAGATAGCTGGAATAGAATCAAGAGGTTTTTTGTTCGGTATGCCTTTGGCTTTGAAAATGGGGCTGCCTTTTGTTCCGGTAAGAAAAAAAGGCAAGCTGCCGGCGGAAACCGTGAGCGTTACTTATAAACTGGAGTACGGCGAGGCTTGCATAGAAATGCACAAAGACGCCTTAAAGCCGGGAGAAAGAGTTTTAATAATAGACGATTTGCTCGCGACCGGCGGCACAACTAAAGCCGCGATAGAGCTGGTTGAAAAACTCGGAGCAGAACCCGTTGCCGCGGCATTTGTCGTTGAACTCGGATTTTTGTCAGGAAGAAACAGTATATCAAACAACAGCAGCGTTGAAATCTTTTCAATATTGAAGTATTAAAGAATGTCCCGATAGCTCAACTGGATAGAGCAGATCCGTCCTAAGGATAAGGTTGGAGGTTCAACTCCTCTTCGGGACGTTTTAACTTTGATTTTTGAATTTATACCGCTTCAGGGCAAAACTCATTTAGGTTTCTCCTAAACTTCGTTTTCCCCTTCATTGTCTAAATTCAAAACTCTTTGTTAAAATTAGTTTCGTCTTTTGCGATTATGCTTCATTGCGGCGCTCGTCATTTACCTTGGATCTTCGATAGAAACATTCGGGGATGACAAAAGAGAGGAACAACAACTTGCTTTTGTCACTTCACCCTCGCGCCGCGCTTCGTCTAATCGCAAAATGCTTTGCTAAAGTTTTTTAGGCAAGTTGGTTTACCGGCTAAAGCGGGGGATAAAATGTTTGTAAAAGTAAGGGGAACGAAAGTCGGCGTGAACGGAGTCGGGGTTTTTGTCGTAAACAGAGACAATATAAAAAGTATCGAACTTTTGGGAGATTCCAGAATTTTATATTTGCTCGGAGATACCTACGGGATAACTCTTATTAACGAAGACTATGAAAGGCTTGAAAAATTTCTTGATGTTAAAAGCTGCCTTGAATAACCCGGGCTATTTTCCGTCAGGATTTATTTCGGCCGAGTTTATATAGTTTTCCGCCGATTTGCCGTTTTTTTCGGAATAAGGATAAATTGCCAAAACCTGCCACAAAAGCCCGTCTTTTTTTATCAGATGTTCTTTAATTCCGTATTTAACGCCGTTTCTTTCAAAAGAGCCTTCGATATACTTCCCTTCAAGTTTGCCTGAATTTCTGTCTAGAATCTCATATGCGAAATTGTCGTCTTTAAGCGTATTTACGATTGATTGCACGCCTTGTTCCATATCGGCTTCTTTCGCGTACCGGCAGAAAGCCAAAAAGTACGAGACTTTTTTGTATTCCGACTTATAAGAGCGGAGAAATTCAATCTTTTTTTTCAAACTTTCTCCGGCGATTTGTTCGTTTGTTTCGTTTCTTGCAAAAAGCGGAGCCGTAACGGTTATATAAGCGTCTTGTAAAGTTTGTTTTACAGGCGCCTGTTTGCTTTCTTTTATTTTAACGGAGGCATGGCTTGCTATAAAAACAGCCGACAGTAAAATAAAAATAACCGCCAAAAATCCGCTTCTTTTCATATCCGAATTCCCCTTAAGTCAAACATTATAGCTAACTAAATCCGTTTGGGCAATTGCATTGGCGAAGCCCACACGCGCCTTCGGCGGTTTGTAATGACGGCGAAACGCAATTTGACATTGCGTATTTTAATTTTGTAATATCTGGATAACTTAATAAAAGGGACTTGATCCCTAAACCGTTGATGTGGAGGACGGTGGTTGTGCAGCTACAGAGAGCGGGCGGCGCTGAGATTCCCGCGCAACGCAAACCATCGGGTTGGCCCACAGAGGGCGCAGTCAAAAGAAGCGTAGCTTCCCAGTATTCTGCGACGTAAGCATGCGTTAATTGCAAAGAGTATGTTTGTACTCTCAAAGAGTGTGACGGAAATTTGTAAGCCGTTGCAAATCAAGGTGGCACCGCGGATAATTTCAATCCGTCCTTGGCGTAGTTGTTACGCTATGGACGGATTTTTTTATTTCGGAGAGGGGCTTGCGAAGCAAGAGGGTGAGAAAAGGCAATCCCTCGTCCGAGGCTTTGCTTCACCTTCTCCCGCAAGGGGAGAAGGTAAACTGAAGCGGAGAGTAAATTTAGAGAAGGCGGGTGTTTAATATGAATACAAAACGATGGCGGTTTTTCAAAGGCAAAGCGAAGAGTTAAAAGTGCGGAGCGGAAATGAAAAAGGAGAGATATATGCTTAAACCGTCAATTGAAGAATCAAAAAAATATTTTGAAGAATATACCGTAGTTCCGGTATGTAAAGAAATTTTTGCCGATATAAAAACTTCGGTGGAAATCCTTAAGATTTTTATGAAAGAGAATAAAAAATGCTATCTGCTTGAAAGCGTTGACAGCGGCGAAAACTGGGGCAGGTACTCTTTTTTGGGTTTTGATCCTAAACTTACCGTAAGATGCAATGACGCAGCGGTAACGGTAAATAACGGCTCGGAACGCAAAATCGAGACGAACGAACCGGTAAAAGTTTTAAGGGAAATTTTAGCGGAATACAAAAGCCCGCAAATGGAATATATGCCGCCTTTTACGGGCGGGCTTGTAGGATACTTCTCCTACGATTACGTAAAATACGTTGAGAAATCTTTGAAGCTTGAAAACAGAAATGCGGAAAATTTCGACGATTTTTATCTTATGCTTTTCGATAAAGTCATAGCGTTTGACCATTTCAGGCAGAAGATTTTTATAATAGCAAACGTCGCGGTAAAAGATTTTGAAAGCAATTATAAAAAAGCCGAGGAAGATATAAAAAATACGGAAGCCCTTATAAAATCCTGTTCCCCTGACTACGCCGTCAAGTCGGGTCTTAAATCGGATTTAAGGCTGCTTCACAATAAAGACGAGTTCGGCGCTATGGTTGAAAAAATAAAAAGCCATATACGCGAAGGCGATATTTTTCAAGCCGTTATTTCAAACGGACTGGAAGCCGATTTTGACGGAAATCTTTTCCAAACGTACAGGGCGCTGAGAACAATAAATCCGTCGCCGTATATGTTTTTTGTCAATTTCGGCGACGTCCAGCTTGCCGGCGCTTCGCCTGAAACGCTTGTGACGCTAAAAAACGGAGAACTTAAAAATTACGCTCTTGCCGGAACCGTCAAACGCGGGCAGAACGCCGAAGAAGACGAAGCGCTTATATCCGCTCTGCTGAAAGACGAGAAAGAGCTTTCCGAACACAATATGCTTGTAGATTTGGGCAGAAACGATTTGGGAAAAATCAGCGAGTTCGGTTCGGTAAAAGTCAGCGAATATATGAAAATTTTAAAACTTTCGCATGTAAGCCATATAGCGTCCGCGATAACGTCGAAAATGCAAAAAGGATTTGACGGTTTTGACGCTATTTCCGCGGTGCTTCCGGCCGGCACGCTTTCCGGCGCGCCGAAAGTCAAAGCGTGCGAAATAATAAATTCGCTTGAAAAACACAAACGCGGAACTTACGGCGGAGCAATAGGTTATATAGATTTTGCGGGAAATATGGATATGTGCATAGCGATAAGAATGGCGAAACTTCAAAACGGGAAAGTTTACATACAGGCCGGCGCCGGAATTGTCGCGGACAGCGTTGCGGAAAAAGAATTTCAGGAATGCCTTAACAAAGCTCAGGCAGTTGTAGAAGCCGTAAAAACGGCTGACGCCCGGGAGGATATATGATTTTGATAATAGACAATTACGACAGTTTTTCTTATAACCTTTACCAGTACGCGGGGATGTTGAACCCGGACGTGAAAGTTATAAAAAATGACGAAATGACCGTAAAAGAAATAGAAGAATTGAATCCGTCGCATATTATTTTTTCGCCGGGACCCGGACGCCCTTCCGACGCCGGTATAACCGAAGAAGCGGTTTTATATTTTAAAGATAAAAAACCGATGCTCGGAATCTGTCTGGGGCATCAGGCCGTATGCGAAGCGTTCGGCGGAAAAATAACTTATGCAAAAACGCTTATGCCCGGTAAAACAAGCGGCGTTCACATAGCCAACGGGAGCCCCGTTTTTAAAGGTCTGCCGCCGGTTATGAAAGCGGCAAGATACCATTCTTTGATCGTAGAGCGGGCAAGTTTGCCGGAAGATCTTCTAATCATCGCCGAAGACGATGACTCGCAGATAATGGGCGTTAAACACCGCAAATACGATTTGTACGGCTTGCAGTTTCATCCGGAGTCCGTGCTTACCGAAAACGGGTTTTTGATTATTGAAAACTTTTTAAATATCGGTTCTTCAAATCCTGAGAGAGGGAGGCTGAAATGATACGCGAAGCCATACACGATCTTGTAAACGGGCAGAATCTTTCTCTCGAAGACACGAAAGCCGTTATGAACGAAATAATGGAAGGCAAAGCGACAGATTCGCAAATCGCTTCTTTTTTGACTTCGATGAGATTAAAAGGCGAGACCATAGACGAAATTACCGCCTGCGCTTCGGTTATGAGGGATAAAAGCCAAAGGCTTAACCCCAAAGGCGACGTTCTTGACATAGTCGGAACGGGCGGCGACGAACTTTCGACGTTTAACATATCGTCCGTTTCTGCGCTTGTAATTTCGGCAGCGGGCGTGCCTGTGGCAAAGCACGGAAACAGAAGCGTATCGAGCAAATGCGGAAGCGCGGATTTGTTTGAAGCGCTGGGAGTCAACATAACCCTTACGCCGGCGCAATGTGAAACCGTGCTTGAAAAAATCGGGATATGTTTTTTAATGGCGCAGACTTTTCATTCGTCGATGAAATATGTCGCGAAAGTCAGGAAAGAACTCGGTATAAGGACGATATTCAATATTTTAGGGCCTCTTGCAAATCCGGCAAAAGCAAGGTATGAGCTTGTAGGCGTTTACGACGAAAACCTTGTGGAGCCTGTGGCGAGAGTTCTTGCGAATTTGGGGATTAAAAGGGCGATGGTAGTTCACGGGCGCGACGGGCTTGACGAAGCGACCTTGACGGATACCACGACCATATGCGAAGTTAACGAAGGCAAACTCAACAGCTTTTTTATCACTCCCGAACAGTTCGGATTAAAAAGATGCGGATTATCCGAGCTTATAGGAGGAAATCCGAAAGAAAACGCGGAAACAGCGCTGAAAATTTTAAACGGGGAAAAAGGGGCTAAAAGGGATATTGTCCTGTTGAATTCCGCAATATCGCTTTATATGTTTTACAACGGCATAACGCTTAAAGAATGTTTGAAAACGGCGGCGGAAACGATAGACAGCGGAAAGGCTTTAAAAAAACTCAACGACTTTATAGAAATTTCCGGAAGGATGCGGATATGATACTGGATAAAATTGTCGCGGCGGCAAAGGCCAGGGTGGAGAGGGAAAAGTCCATTAAGCCGTTTGCCGGCGTAAAACGGGAAGCCGAAAGCAGTAAGCGGGACATAGTTCCTTTCGGAAAAGCGTTAAAAAAAGGCGATATAAGTTTTATATGCGAAGTAAAAAAGGCATCGCCGTCAAAAGGGCTTATATCTGCGGATTTCAAATATAAAGACATCGCCGCGGATTACGAGTCCGCGGGCGCGGACTCGATTTCGGTTCTTACCGAGCCGGACTTCTTTTTAGGCGGAAACGAATATCTTACGGAAATAAAAAAAGAAACGAAGCTCCCGGTTTTAAGAAAAGATTTTATAATCGACGCGTATCAGATATACGAAGCCAAAAATATCGGAGCCGACGCGGTTCTTCTGATATGCGCGGCTTTGGATTTTGACGTTTTGAAAAAGTTTTTGGAAATTGCGCGCGCCATAGGCTTATCGTGCCTTGCGGAAGCGCACGATGAAAAAGAAATTGAAACGGTCTTGAAAGCCGGCGCGGAAATTGTCGGCGTAAACAACCGGAATTTAAAAACTTTCGAAGTCAATATAAATAACAGCGTAAATTTGAGAAAATACGTTCCCGCGGATAAAATATTCGTTTCCGAAAGCGGGATTAAAACAAGAGAACACGTACAAGCCTTGAGAGACAATAAAATAGACGCCGTTTTGATAGGCGAAGAACTTATGAGAAGCGGGAATGTGAAAGAAAAGATGAGAGAGCTGAGAGGTAAGTAGCGGTTTGCCGTAGTCAGATGTAAAAATGGATTCCGTTTTTCAACGGAATGGCGGCATGCAGGGAGTTAAAATGTCTAAAATCAAAATATGCGGGCTTAAAAGGGAAGAAGACATAAATTACGTAAACGAAACGAAACCCGATTTCGCGGGTTTTGTTTTTGCGGGCGCCAAAAGGAAAATAGATTTTAAAACCGCCGAAAAATTTAAATCTTTATTAAGCAAAGACATAAAATCCGCAGGCGTTTTCGCAAACGAAAAAATCGAAAACATATCAGCTTTGCATAAAGACAAAATTATAGATTTAATCCAGCTTCACGGCGAAGAAGGCGAAGGCTATATAAAAGAGCTGAAAGATAAAACCGGCGCTATTATTATTAAAACGGTAAAATTTCGCGCGCATTTCCCCCCGCCCCTTGCGGGAGAGGGACTTGTGAAGCGAGAGGGCGATGGGTTGCCCGTGAAAGCCGATTTCCTTCTTTTCGATTCCGAAACGGGCGGCAGCGGCAAAACTTTCGACTGGCGTTTAATAAAAGATTATCCGAAACCGTTTTTTCTTGCCGGCGGAATAAATGCGGATAATATTTCAGAAGCCTTAAAATTAAACCCTTACTGCATAGATTTGAGCAGCGGCGTTGAAACTGGCGGCGCGAAAGATTTCGATAAGATAAAAAAAATAATAGAGATTGTCAGAAAATATAAACAATTATAGCCGTGTCATGCCGGGCGAAACGGCGCAGCCGTTAAGCCGGAACATCTGCCTTTTACGGCAGACCCGTTCGGCTTCGGAACAAAGTTCCTTCGCTCAGGGTGACAGAAAAAGGAGCAAATATGTCAAAAAAAGGAAAATACGGAATACACGGCGGGCAATATATTCCCGAAACTCTTATGAATGCCGTAAACGAACTTGAAAAAGCTTACGGTTATTATAAAAACGATAAAATTTTTAACGCCGAACTTGAAACTTTGTTTAACGATTACGCGGGCAGGCCTTCAAGGCTTTATTATGCCGAAAATCTGACCGAAAAACTTGGCGGCGCAAAAATCTATTTAAAAAGGGAAGATTTAAACCATACGGGTTCCCACAAAATAAACAATGTTTTGGGGCAGACCCTGCTTGCGAAAAAAATGGGTAAAAAAAGAATAATTGCCGAGACAGGCGCGGGGCAGCACGGGGTAGCCGCGGCGACTGCAGCTGCTTTGCTCGGTTTGGAATGCGAAGTGTTTATGGGCGAAGAAGACACGCAAAGACAGTCGCTAAACGTATTCCGCATGCAGCTGCTGGGCGCTAAAGTTCATCCGGTAAAAAGCGGCGCGAAAACTTTAAAAGACGCGACAAGCGAAGCGATGAGGGAATGGACAAGAAGGGTTGACGATACTCTTTATGTCATAGGTTCCGTTATGGGGCCGCATCCGTTTCCGGAAATAGTAAGGGATTTTCAAAGTGTCATAGGAAAAGAAATAAAAAGTCAGCTGCTTGAAAAAGAAGGAAAACTGCCTGACGCCGTTATTGCCTGCGTAGGAGGCGGCTCTAACGCTATGGGGACTTTTTATGACTTCATAGGAGATAAAAACGTAAAGCTTATAGGCTGCGAAGCCGCCGGAAAAGGCGTCGATACCCCGGAAACGGCTGCTACCATAGCTACGGGAAGAACGGGAATATTTCACGGGATGAAATCTTATTTTTGCCAGACCGTAAACGGCCAGATCGTTCCCGTATATTCCATTTCCGCAGGGCTTGATTATCCCGGCATAGGCCCCGAGCATTCTTATTTGCACGATATAAAAAGAGCCGAATATGTTCCGGTGACTGACGCGCAGGCGGTAGAAGCGTTTGAGCTTTTATCGCGTACCGAAGGAATAATCCCGGCGATAGAATCCGCGCATGCGGTTTATTACGCGGCAAAAATCGCGCCGGAAATGAAAAAGGACGAAACAATAGTCGTTACTCTTTCGGGAAGAGGGGACAAAGACGCCGCTATGATCGCAAAGTATAAAGGAGTCAATATAAATGAATAAAATATCCGAAATTTTTAAAAATAAAAAATGCCTTATAACTTATCTTACCGCAGGCGATCCGTCGCTCGATAAAACCGAAGAATTTATAGTTTCGCTGGCAAAAAACGGCGCGGATCTGATAGAAATAGGCATACCGTTTTCGGATCCCGTAGCGGAAGGGGAAGTCATACAAAACGCTATGGCAAGGGCGCTTTCCGAAAATATCGGTTTGGACGATATTTTCAATATGGTTTCGAGCGTCGTTAAAAAAATATCCGTTCCGCTTGCTTTTATGACATATTTAAACCCGCTGCTTACTTACGGTTACGATAAATTTTTTAAGAGGTGCAAAGAAACCGGCATAGAGGCAATAATCGTTCCGGATATGCCGTTTGAGGAGCAGGATGAAATTAAAGAATTTACCGGCAAATACGGCGTAACGATAATCACTTTGATCGCCCCTACGTCTTTGGAAAGAATAGAAAAACTTGCAAAAAACGCCGAAGGCTTTATTTATCTGGTTTCGTCTTTGGGCGTTACCGGCACTCGCAGCGAAATCACTACCGATATAAATTCTATCGTGTCTAAGATAAAACAAATTACGGACGTTCCCGTCGCCGTAGGTTTCGGCATTTCAACCGGAAAACAGGCAAAAGATATGACCGAATCCGCCGACGGCGCGATCATCGGCAGCGCGATAGTAAAAATAATAGCCGAACACAAAGAAAACGCCGCTGCGAAAATAGCAGGGTTTGTTTCGGAAGTTAAAACGGCGGTTAACGGTTCAAGAAGAAGATAAGAGGGTAAGAGGATAAGCAACGGCAATAAGACTTTTGGTTTTGCCTGTCTTCTTATTTTCTGCCGTTATAAAAACTCCGTCATTCTGTCGCGGTATCTTTTTGGCAGGTGCGTGTTTTGGCATTTCGGGTTGAATCTTTCTTTTATAGCTATTGTTTCATGAAACGTTTTCCAGAGATTTCTGTAAAACGTTTCTTTTTCGTCCGTTTTCGGCATTGTTATGTCTTTTGCGTCAAACAGCGACAGTTTCCATTTTTCATAAACGCAGGCGGCTTTGTTCGTCTCGTCTATTATTATAAATTTTTCTTCCGGCATCCTTTGCGCAAAATGCGGCGCCGTGTAAGGAAGAACGAAGTTTTTAGGTTTTATCGATGAAACAAACAAACCGTCAACTTCCGAAAACCGTATAAACCCTTTGTAATGGTGCGATTCGTTATACAAAAAGCGGACTGCTTTGTTCAGAGCGTTTACAATATTGTCCGAAAGCATAGTCATGATTTTGCTTCCGGTTTTATAACCCAGCCTCATAAATTCAAGCATAACAAGTTCTTTATCCGGAAGATTTGTGCATAGAGAATCCCTCAAAAAAATCAAAGCGTCCGGATTTATTTTTTCGTTTACCGACCTTTTTACGCGTTCCGATTTGCCGAAATCGGTTTCTATGTTAAACTGCCCGAAAAGCCCCGGCTGCGAATCTTTTTCGCTGATAATAGCGGAAGGTATTTCCCTGCGCGAAAAACTTTCAAACGCGCAGCAGAGAAACCCGTCGAACGTTCCGTCATAACCGTAGATGATATTCTGTTTTGTAAAGTTTTTCATATGGTTCCGTTTCCCGGATTGCTTTCCCCGACAAATACACTCGGGGACAGGTTTTCCTGCAACGCTAAAAAAAAGTTTTTATTCCCTCGCCCCTTGCGGGAGAGGGACTTGCAAAGCAAGAGGGTGAGGGGTACCGTCTTTAGCGCGGGCCCGGGAGCATCCGGTTTTTGAAATATCTGCGGCAAAAATGTATCCGGCATCAAGTGCGCAACGGCAAACCCGGGAGCGGCAGACCGGCCGTTTGTAAATTCTCCCTAAACAATTCAAGCTGTGAAGGCGAAAAGGAATCTTTATACATAGTAAGTTCCTGTTTTGACATCAAAGCCTGCAAGATTTGATCTTTTAGTATTATAAGGCCGTCAAATTGTTTTCCGCGGCACACGATGAAATATTTTGCGCGCTTCAGCACTACGCCGAGTTTTTTTAACGCGTCAAAATCGAGCGCCGAATATCTCCGCGCGGCTATTATTTTTAACGCGCTTCTGACGCCTATGCCGGGAACTCTCAAGAGTTCGTCTTTTGACGCCTTGTTTACTTCAACGGGGAAAAATTCAGGGTGGTTGACCGCCCAGTTGCATTTGGGATCTATAAAAGGATTGAAATTCGGGGTTTTTTCATCCAAAATTTCATCCGCGCTGAAATTGTAATAACGCATAAGCCAGTCCGCCTGGTAAAGCCTGTGTTCTCTGAGCAGAGGCGGTTTAAAATCTACGGACGGCAAAAGTTTATCCGATAATACGGGAGTATAAGCCGAAAAGAAAACTCTTTTTAATTTGTATTTTTTGTACAGATTTTCCGTAAGCTTTAAAATATGGTTATCGGTTTCGGGAGTGGCTCCTATAATCATCTGCGTGCTTTGTCCCGCCGGCACAAATTTCTGAACTTTTTTATAGACCGTCAGTTCTTTGGTATTTTCCGAAATATTTTCTTTTATGAAATTCATCGGCGCAAAAATGGAATTTTTACTTTTGTCGGGAGCTAAAAGCTGCAAACTGTTTTGCGAAGGCATTTCTATGTTTACGCTCATTCTGTCGGCTAAAAGCCCCAGCTGCCTTAAAAGTTTTCCGTCCGCTCCCGGTATTGCTTTTGCGTGTATGTATCCGTTAAAGCGGTGAGTATGCCTTAAAATGCTTAACGTTTTTATCATAAGCTCGCAGGTATAGTCCGGGTTTTTAATCACGCCCGAACTTAAAAACAGCCCTTCTATATAATTTCGTTTATAAAATTGTATAGTCAGATCGGCAAGTTCTTCGGGCAGAAACATTGTTCTTTTTATATCGTTCGATTTTCTGTTAAAACAATATTTGCAGTCGTAAACGCACACGTTTGTCAAAAGCACTTTCAAAAGCGAAACGCATCGCCCGTCTGCGGCAAAAGTGTGGCATATGCCGCAGGGGACTTTGCTTCCCATGCCGCCGGTTTCGCAGGAGTTTTGTTCCGTGCCGCTTGAAGTGCAGGCAACGTCGTATTTTGCCGCCGCTCCGAGAATTGAAAGTTTTTCAAAAATGTCCATGCGTAAAGTATGGCAAATTCTTAAAAGGAATACAAGCGTAATCCCGAAAAGGCAATTATAAAACGGAATTATCCCGTTATGAGCATTAGTAAAGTCCGTCATCCTGCGCGCAGCCGCAGGATCTGTAAATAACGGCTTTTCCATAGACCCTGCGGGAGACTTCGTCTCCGCGGGGTGACAACTGCCTGTCAGGGGATAATTCAGTTATAAATTACAAATTGCGAATTTCGGATAAAAATAGACAAAACGGCTGTTAAAAATATATAATAAGCGCGAAGTTAAAACCGTTGAGGGATAAAATGCCTGTTTCTTTTGAAGTGATGCTTTTTATTGCCGCGCTTTTGGTTTTTTTCAGCGTTTTTTTCAGCAAAACGTCGGATAAACTCGGCGTTCCCGCTTTGCTTGTTTTTTTGGTTATAGGAATAGTTGCCGGTGATGAAAGTTTAGGAATAATTAATTTTGATAATTATAATGTCGCAAATTACATAGGCATAGGAGCTCTTTCATACATATTGTTTTCCGGCGGCGTCGGGACAAACTGGAAAGACGTGAAACCCGTTTTTTCCATAGGCGTGGTTTTGGCGACGGCGGGCGTTTTGCTCACCGCGGTAATTATGGCGTTTTTCGTAAGTTTTATTTTTAAACTCGGCTGGAAAGAGTCTTTCCTTTTGGGCGCGATCGTGTCTTCCACAGACGCGGCGGCGGTTTTTTCGGTTTTAAGATCCAAACGCATTACGCTCAATTCCAAACTGCGCTCCCTGCTTGAATTCGAATCCGCAAGCAATGACCCTATGGCCGTTTTTTTGACGGTAAGCGCGCTTTTGCTTATCACTTCTCCCGAAAGTTCTCCGCTTTCCCTTATACCGAAATTCATTCTTGAAATGGGCGTGGGCTGCGCTGCCGGGCTTTTTTTCGGCTGGGGAGCAGTCAAAATAATCAATAGAATAAATCTTGATTACGACGGGCTTTATCCCGTTCTTTTAATGGCGATCGTGCTTCTGATTTATTCTATGTCCGTTTTTATAAAAGGCAACGGTTTTTTGGCCGTATACATAGCAGGCATAGTTATAGGAAACAGCAATTTTATTCATAAAAAGAGTCTTATAAGATTTCAGGAAGGCCTTGCCTGGCTTATGCAGATAACGATGTTTTTGACTTTGGGGCTTTTGCTCAATCTTAACGAACTTCTGCCTGTTATAGGCATGGGAATCTTTGCGACTTTGGTGCTTATGTTTATAGCAAGGCCGGTAAGCGTATATCTTTGCACTGTTTTTACTAAACTTAAATTTAACGAAAAAGCGATGATTTCCTGGGTAGGCTTAAGGGGCGCGGTGCCGATCATTCTTGCTATGTTTCCTTTCGTTTACGGAGTTGCGGACGCGAATAAGATATTTAATATAGTGTTCTTTATAGTTTTTATTTCAGCCCTTACCCAGGGCGTTTCTCTGGGTAAAGTAGCCGATTTGCTTAAGCTCAGCAAACCTCTTGCCGCAAGAAAAAGGTATCCTATAGAGTTTGAGCAAATGCAGGGCATAAACGCGGATCTGTTTGAAATAATCATTCCTTTAAAATCCACTGCCGTAGGCAAAAAAATTGTCGAACTGAAACTTCCGCCGAAAAGTTTAGTGGCTTTAATTTCCAGAGGCGACGGCTTTTTGATACCGAACGGCTCGACGGTTGTTGAAAACGGAGATATTTTTCTGACTCTCGGCACCAAAGAAGATTTGGCGAAAATACAGGATATTGTAAACCGGCAAGAATCCGCAGTTGAAGAAAAATAAAAAAAACGGAATTATCAATTGATAAGTTTTGTATATCAAAGGATAGTTCCGTTTCTTTATGCGTTACTAAATGATAAAACATAACAACTAAACAAATTAAACGCAAGTAATAAGTATTTTTTAATATTAAAAAATAATACTTGACAAAATATAATAATAGTTGTATTATTTAAGCGTTAAATACAAAAAACAGATAAATAAAAGCAAAAAATGGAAAATACGAATAAAAACTTCAACAAGCAAATAATGGACATAAAAGAGCTTTCCGAGTATTTGGGAATCGGCAAGTCCAAAATATACAGCCTGATAAAAATGAAAAAAATACCGGCTTCAAAAATAGGCAGGCAATACAGATTTTCAAAAGATATGGTTGACAGCTGGCTTAAAGACAGAATAGTTACGAAAAAAGAAGACGGTCCGCAAAACGAAAAAAACGTAAATCCGGAAAATGCCGGAGAAAATAAATAAAAGCCGCACCACAAAACAGGAGGTGTACAATGGCAGAAAAAGTACAGAAAGTCGGAGTAAAAAGAGAAACGGGTTACCTTTACTTCATCGACAAGCAGGGCGACATTTCCAGAGCGTTGATGGCAAGAGGCGGAAAGAAGGGCGGAAAAGCGACGAAAGTTGCAAAAGTCGGTCTTAAGAAAGCCAGCGGTTATTTGTATTTTATCGACAAGAACGGCGACATCTCAAGAGCGGTAATGAGCAGAGGCGGAAAAAAGAAAAAAGCGAAAAAAGCCGCCCCTAAAAAAGCGAAAAAAGCCGTAAAAAAAGCCGCGAAGAAAAAAGTTGCAAAGAAAGGCAAAAAGAAATAAGATCATAAAAATTTAAAAACGGGCGGTCATATGACCGCCCGTTTTTCTTTTTATAAAGTTTTTAGTATAATTGCGCTATGTTCAAATTATTAAGAGAAGACATTAAAAATATTTTTCATGAGGATCCGGCGGCGCGTTCGTGGCTTGAAGTTCTTTTTTGCTATCCCGGTCTTCATGCGGTTGTTTTTCACAGATTTGCGCATAAATTGTGGAAACTCAAACTCTATTTTTTCGCAAGGTTTCTTTCTCACATAAGCAGATTTTTAACAGGCATAGAAATCCATCCCGGAGCAAAAATCGGCAGGCGGCTTTTTATAGACCACGGCATGGGAGTGGTTATAGGCGAAACCGCGGAAGTGGGCGACGACGTTTTGATTTATAAAGGCGTTTTGCTCGGCGGAACTTCCCTTGAAAAAAAGAAACGCCATCCGACTGTCGGCAATAACGTGGTTTTAGGTTCGAACGCCATAGTTTTGGGAGCAATAACCATAGGCGATAATGCCCGCGTCGGAGCGGCTTCGGTCGTTACGCACGACGTTCCCGCAAATGCCACGGCCGTGGGCGTTCCCGCGAGAGTGAGAACGGGATACTCCGATAAAGAAATAGAAAAACTCGAACATGCCAAACTTCCCGACCCCATTACCGACGTAATGAGATTTGTTTTGGAAGAGCAAATCAAGTCCGAAAAGAAGATCAAACAAATCATCGAAGACTTCCGGAAACAGCTTAGCGGAAATTAATAAATTTTTTATTGTAAATTGTTATTTGCCGTTAATCTCTTGACAATAATTATATTTAGTATTAAAATAGCACTTGGTTTGAATGAGTGCTAATTATTGGCTTTGGAGGTTTTCATATATGAATTTGTCAAAATTTACAATCAAATCTCAGGAAGCTTTAGCCGACGCGCAAAACATTGCGGCCGATTACGGCAATCAGGAAATAAGCGCGGAACATCTTTTGCTTGCTTTGGTAAGGCAAAACGAAGGCACGGTCAAAGCCATAATAATGAAATCCGCAGCAACAGGGCAGGAAGAACTTGTTATCGCAAATATAACAAGCGGCCTGCTTGCCGAAATAGACAAAAAGCCAAAAGTTGCCGGCGGCAATTTATATTTGTCAAACGCCTTAAATAAAATTCTTTCCAATGCCGAAAAAACGGCAAAAAATTTAAAAGACGATTTTGTTTCGACGGAACATATTTTGATCGCCATTGCGGACGAAACCGGCGGAGAATGTTCTAAAATTTTAAAAAAATACGGGATTACGAAAGATTCGATATTAAAAATTTTGGTAAGCATAAGGGGCGGCCAAAAAGTGACCGACCAAAATCCCGAAGACAAATATCAGGCTTTGGAAAAGTACGGAAGGGATTTGACCGAGCTGGGACGCCGCGGAAAACTCGACCCTGTTATAGGCAGAGACGAAGAAATCCGCCGCTGCGTTCAGGTTTTGTCGCGCAGGACAAAAAACAATCCCGTAATCATAGGAGAACCCGGCGTAGGAAAAACCGCCATAGTCGAAGGGCTTGCAAGCCGTATAGTTTCGGGAGACGTTCCGGAGAGTTTGAAAGACAAAAAAGTTATCGCTTTGGATTTGGGCGCTTTAATAGCCGGCGCGAAATACAGGGGCGAATTTGAAGACCGCCTTAAAGCGGTTTTAAAAGAAATACAGTCGGCAAACGGCAGGATAATACTGTTTATCGACGAGCTGCATACGATTGTCGGAGCCGGCGCTTCGGAAGGCGCCGTTGACGCGGCCAATATGTTAAAGCCTATGCTTGCAAGGGGGGAACTCAAACTTGTCGGCGCCACGACTTTGGACGAGTACAGAAAATACATAGAAAAAGACGCGGCTTTGGAACGCCGTTTCCAGCCGGTTTACGCGGGCGAACCGTCCGTTGAAGACACGATCGCGATTTTGCGCGGAATAAAAGAAAAGTACGAAGTCCATCACGGCGTAAAAATCAAAGATTCGGCTCTTGTCGCGGCGGCAACGCTTTCGGCAAGATATATTGCAGACAGGTTTTTGCCGGACAAAGCCATAGACCTTGTTGACGAATCCGCAAGCAGGCTGCGCATAGAAATAGATTCTATGCCGTCGGAACTTGATGCCGCAGAGCGAAACTTGCGCCGGCTTGAAATAGAAAGGCAGGCCGTGAAAAAAGAGACTGACGCCGCTTCGAAAGAAAGGCTGTCCGGCCTTGAAAAAGAGATTGAAAATCTCAAAGGGCGGTCTGCGGAAATGAAAGTTCATTGGGAAAAAGAGAAATCTTCGATTTCCGCCATAAGAAAATTAAAAGCCGATATCGAAGAAATGAAAACGGAAGAACAAAAATTCGAAAGAAACGGAGATTTGAACGCGGTTGCCGAAATCCGCTACGGAAAAATCCCGGATATGCAAAAGCGGCTTGAAGAAGAAAATAAGAAACTTGCAAAACTTCAGAAAGAAAATAAAATGCTCAAAGAAGAAGTCGACGATGAAGATATTGCCGAAGTAGTAAGCAAGTGGACGGGAATTCCCGTGTCGCGGATGCTTGAAGGCGAAATGCAAAAACTTCTTCAAATGGAAGCAAAACTTCATGAAAGGGTGATAGGCCAGGACGAAGCGATTACCGCCATATCCGACGCTGTAAGGCGTTCTCGTTCCGGGCTTTCGGATCCGAATAGGCCCATAGGGACGTTTTTATTTTTAGGCCCTACGGGCGTCGGCAAAACCGAACTTGCGAAAGCTTTGGCCGTTTTGCTTTTTAACGATGAAAAAAATATCGTAAGAATAGATATGTCGGAATATATGGAAAAACACAGCGTTTCGCGTTTAATAGGCGCGCCTCCGGGATATGTGGGTTTTGAAGAAGGCGGGCAGCTTACCGAAGCCGTAAGGCGCAGGCCTTATTCGGTGGTTTTGTTCGACGAAATAGAAAAAGCGAACCCTGAAGTGTTTAACGTTATGCTTCAGCTTTTTGACGACGGCAGGCTTACCGACGGACAGGGAAGAACCGTCGATTTCAAAAATACGGTTGTCATAATGACTTCGAATTTAGGCTCGCAGTATCTTCAGGAAGAAGACGATTATTCCAAAGTCAAAGACAAAGTTTTGGGCGAACTTCACAGAAGTTTCAGGCCGGAATTTTTAAACAGGATAGACGAGACTATCATATTCCAAAAACTTACCGAACCTGAACTCAACAAGATTATAGACATACAGATACGCTCTTTCGAAGAACGCCTTGCCGCAAGAAAAATACGCGTAGAACTTACCGGTAAGGCAAAAGATTTCATATCTTCAAAGGGATATAATCCGGCTTTCGGGGCAAGGCCTTTGAAAAGAGCCATACAGACTTATCTGTTAAACCCGCTGTCGTCAAAACTTATCGCCGGCGAGTTTAAAGAAGGCGACAGCGTAAAAGTTGATGCTCCGAAAAAAGACTCCGCGGATTTGGAGTTTAAAAAAACATATGTCAATTAAAGAGGTCAGAAATGAAAAAATTTACATTTGCTTTGTCTGCATTGCTGTTTTTTCCGGTTATGGCGTTTGCATACAGTTTTGAAGCCGCCGGCGTTGACTGGCGGCCGTATGTAAGCGCGGACGCCCAGCTTTCTTTGGGATTCGTAGAAGTTGAAACCCCGAATACGGATTGGGGATTAAAAAGCGCCACGTCAATAGGAGGGCTTTTCAATTTCGGGCTTGGAGTAAAACACGAACGCGTCCGAATGGAACTTTCTTATTTGACCAGAGGTTCTTCCAACGATATAATTTCATGGCTTCTTACGGGAGTAGTATCGGTTTCGTCCGAACGCGCCGGCATGCTGAATTTTTACTACGATTATCTTTCAACAAGAGTTTTCGCAATGTACATAGGCGCGGGAGCCGGCGTTTCGCAGTGGAAGCAAACGACAAATTACGCATGGCTCGGAAGCGACCATACTTATATCCGGGACGGGACGGATTTTATCGGCGGCGTTTACACCGGTATGAGTTTTACCATAGCCGACGCTTTCAGCATCGATCTGGGATTTTCTTATTATCATACGAACACTCTTAAATTTAACAGTTTAGGCTTAAAACTCGGCACGCGCTACACCTTTTAGAAAAGAAATTTTTCGTTAATCCGGCGGCATAACTGCCGCACGGTTTTTTCATTTATTAACAACTCTAAAAATGCTATTATTACAAAACTGTCAGGAAACCAAAGTAAAAGAGGAAACGTTATGAAATTGATGACGGATGCTATGGCAAATAAACCGAACGATTTAATAAAAGCCGCAGCAAAAGCCGAAGGATTAAGCGAAGAATTTATAAGGGAAGGCGTTGCGTCGGGAACAATAGTCATTCCTAAAAATATTAACAGAAAATTATCTAAAATAGCGGCCGTAGGCAAGGGTTTGAAAACAAAAGTCAACGCAAATATCGGCACTTCTCCCGACCATGTGGACTTGAAAGAAGAACTTGAAAAACTTGATATAGCCGTAAAAGCCGGAGCGGACGCGATTATGGATTTGTCCACCGGCGGAGATTTGGCAAAAATAAGAAAAGAAATTCTTGCTCATTCCCCCGTTCAGGTCGGAACAGTCCCTATTTATGAGGCGGCGTGCAGAACGGTCGCGGCGGGTAAAAAAATATCGCAAATCGAAGGCGAAACGATTTTTGACGTTATAGAAGAACAGGCCGGGCAGGGAGTGGATTTTATCACGGTTCATTGCGGTATAAATAAAGCTACGGTTGAAATATTAAACAGACAGGGACGCCTTGCCGGCGTTGTAAGCCGCGGCGGCTCTTTTTTGGTCAAATGCATTAACGCCACGGGAAAAGAAAATCCTTTGTACGAACAATACGACAGGCTTTTGAAAATAGCCGCAAAATACGACATTACTTTATCGCTCGGCGATGGCTTCCGCCCGGGAGCCGTGTTTGACGCTTCCGACGGTCCGCAGCTGGGCGAACTTTCCGTTTTGGGCGAGCTTGTTTTAAGGGCAAGAAAGGCCGGCGTTCAAACTATGATCGAAGGCCCGGGACACGTTCCTTTAAACCAGATAGAAGCAAACGTAAGCCTTGCAAAAAGGCTGGGGCATAACGCGCCGCTTTATTTTTTAGGGCCTTTGGTTACCGATATAGCTCCGGGATACGATCATATAACTTCGGCAATCGGAGGCGCTTTGGCCGCTTCTTACGGAGTTGACTTTATCTGCTATGTTACTCCGGCGGAACATATAAGGCTGCCTCATGCCGAGGATGTGCGCGAAGGCGTTATAGCCGCAAGGATAGCGGGACACGCCGCGGATATTGTCAAAGGCGTGAAAGGCGCAAAAGAACATGACGACGAAATGTCCAGATGGCGCAAAGCGCGCAACTGGGAAAAACAAAAAGAATTCGCCATAGACCCGGAAAAACTTTCAAAAGAAAGAGCAAAACTTCCGCCTAAACATGAAGACGTATGCACAATGTGCGGCGAGTTCTGCGCGATGAGGGACGAATAAATAGCGTATAAATACGGTATCGGATTTAAAAACAAAACCCGTTTTGGGATATAATCCTCAGGCGGGTTTTGTTTTGTGCATAATATATAAAGATTTTGTATAATTATCGGTAATTTAACAATTTGTAAAAAGGATGAAAAAATGAAAGTTCGAATGAGGGTGCCGGCGACGACGGCGAATTTGGGGCCCGGGTTTGACGTTTTCGGAGCGGCTTTGACGGTTTATAATGAGTTTCAGGCGGAATACGCCGCAGACGGACTTGGCGGAAAGTTCGTTCTTAAAGGCGAAGGGAAAAAATCTCTTCCTAAAGGCGAAAAAAATCTTCTTTGGCAGTCTATGCAGGAAGCTTTTAAAGTTTTAAAAGAAACAAAATATAATTTGAAAAACCTGAATATAACGGTTGATACAGGGATTCCTTTGAGCGGGGGGCTCGGTTCAAGCGCGTCGGCAATTGTCGGCGGTATAGCTTTGGCAAACGCTTTGTGCAAAAATAAACTGAGCAAGCCGCAAATTGCTGAACTTGCCGTAAAAATAGAAGGGCATCCGGATAACGTTGTTCCCGCTGTTTTCGGCGGCGTGTGCGTTTGCGCAAAAGAAGATGACGGTCACGGGTCAATAGTTCATTTGCCGGTACCGGATTTAAAAGTAGTTTTGTGCGTGCCTTCTTTTGAGCTTAGGACAAAACGGTCAAGGCAGATTTTGCCTAAAACCGTAGATTTAAAAGACGTTGTTTTTAATTCTTCAAGGATCGCGTTTCTGACCGCCGCGTTTTGTACGGGCGATTGGACTCTTTTGGAAAAAGGAATGCAGGACAGAATACACCAGCCTTACCGCGGAAAAATGATACCCGTAATGGACGGCGTTTTAAAAGCGGCTTTGGACAACGGCGCTTACGGTTCTTATCTTTCGGGTTCAGGACCGACTATCGCGGCATTGTGCGATTCGAAAAAAGCTGAAGACGTTAAAAAAGCCATGGTTAAAGTCTGGAAAAAAGAAAGCGTTTCCGTAAAAACGTATATTTTGGATTTTGACAAGAAAGGCGTCACATCTATATAAGGAGCGGTATTATGCCATTAGTCGTAATGAAATTCGGCGGATCTTCCGTTGCCGACGCCGATAAAATGAAATATGTCGCAAATAAAATCATCGCGAAAAAGAATGCCGGAAATAAAGTTGTCGTTGTCGTTTCGGCTCCCGGAGACACTACTGACGATTTGCTTGAAATGGCGGATAAGCTTACCGCAAATCCTCCGGCAAGAGAAATGGATATGCTTTTGGCTACGGGCGAGATGGTTTCTATTTCGCTTCTTGCGATGGCGATTGACGCAGAAGGCGAAAAAGTCGTTTCTATGACCGGCCCGCAGGCGGGAATTTTGGCTGATACCGACCATACCCGCGCGAGAATTAAAAAAATCGATCCGAAAAAAGTCAAAGCGCAGCTTGCAAAAAATAATATAGTGATAGTGGCGGGTTTTCAGGCTTTAAACACAAACGGCGACATAACCACTCTGGGAAGAGGCGGGTCGGATCTGACCGCCGTCGCTTTGGCTGCGGCGTTAGACGCCGATTCCTGCGAAATATATTCGGACGTCGAAGGCGTTTTTACCACAGACCCGAGAGTCGTAAAAGACGCCAGAAAACTGGACTATCTTTCTTATGATGAAATGCTTGAAATTGCGGGTTCCGGCGCGCAGGTTTTACAGGCGAGAAGCGTGGAAGTCGCGAAAAAATACGGCGTACAAATACATTCGAGAAGCACTTTCAGCGATAAAGAAGGCACAATAATAACAAGCGAAGAAAAAATCGGGAGGAAAAAGATGGAAGCATTGTTGGTTTCCGGAGTAACGTTTGACAAAAACCAGGTGAAATTTACGATAATAGATCTTCCGGATACGCCCGGGGTAGCCGCAAAAATTTTCGGCAAACTTGCCAAAATCGGCGTGAATGTCGATATGATCATACAATCCGCGGCGGTTGACAAAAAGAACGACATTTCTTTTACCGTCAGCAAATCCGATATGAAAAAAACGCAGATGGAACTGGATAAAATTTCTTCCGAGCTAAAAGCGGCGAACGTAGTTTGCGACGAACATGTGGCGAAAGTTTCAGTTGTCGGAATAGGAATGAAGAGCAATGCCGGAGTCGCGGCGAAAATGTTTGAGACTCTTTCGAAAAAAGGCATCAATATCGAAATGATTTCAACAAGCGAAATAAAAATTTCGTGCATTGTTGACGAAGCCGATATGGTAAAAGCCGTTGAAGAACTGCATAAGGCCTTTAAACTGGCGAAGAAATAAGAGAGGTGTTTTATGGACAAAAAAGACGGATTTACCGTTATAGAACTTATAATAGTGATTGTTATAGTCGGCGTATTAAGCATTCTTGCCGTTCCCGTGTATAGAGGATATACGCAAAAAGCGAAATATACCGAAGGAGATATGCTTGCCGGATTAATTTTGTCCGCTCAAAAAGCTTACTTTGCGGAAAACAAGAGTTGGTATTCTGTTAGTACGGTATCTTTTGATACTGTATTAAATATTGATGCCAGAGGTAATAAGTATTTTAACAGATTCAGCACCAATCTGTCTGCAAAAAGATCCGGTGCCGTTGAAGCTGTTGCAGTTTCAAACGAACTGGATGTGTCAGTATACAAGTATTGGATAGCAGATGTGAATCAGGCGAATACTATTTCTCTTCCAAAAAGAGACATATATGATGCAGGCGGAGGCAATTTACTGGAGACAAATTGGTGATCTAAAACAATGACAAAACAAATTTTAATTTTCGATACGACTTTAAGAGACGGTTCGCAGGGCGCCGGCATTTCTTTTACCGTTGAAGACAAACTGAAGATAGCAAAAGCGTTAGACGCTTTCGGCATTGCTTATATCGAGGGCGGATGGCCGGGGTCTAATCCTAAAGACGAATTATTTTTTAAGCAGGCAAAGAAACTCAACTTATCTTCAAAGCTTACGGCTTTCGGCTCTACAAGGCGTAAAGGCGTTAAAGCCTGCGACGATATAAGCCTTAAAACTATCGCGGTTTCGGGGGCGAAGGCCGCCTGCATTTTCGGAAAGTCCTGGGATTTGCACGTAAAATACGCTCTTAAAACTTCAAATGAAGAAAACCTGAAGATGATTTCAGAAAGCGTCGCTTTTTTGAAGTCTGGGAAAGCGGAAGTCATTTTTGACGCTGAGCATTTTTTCGACGGATATAAAAACAATAAACGCTATGCGTTTGAAACAATCGAGGCGGCTTTAAACGCCGGCGCGGACATAGTTTGTTTGTGCGAAACAAACGGCGGAATGCTGCCCTCGGACATACAAAATGCCGTAAGAGGAACGCTTAAAACTTTCGGCGGGGTTAAATTCGGCATACATACGCATAACGATTCCGGATGCGCTGTTGCAAATTCCATAACGGCGGTTGAAGAAGGATGCGTTATGGTTCAGGGAACAATTAACGGAATCGGCGAGCGCTGCGGAAACGCGAATTTGTGTTCTATAATTCCGGGACTTCAATTGAAAAGAAATTATAAATGCGTTCCCGCTAAAAATATGCAAAAACTTACGGAACTTTCAAGATATATAGATGAAATAGCAAATTTAATACCTAATGACGCTAAACCTTATGTCGGCAGAAACGCTTTCGCGCATAAAGCCGGTATACACGTGTCGGCTATCGAAAGAAGCCGCGAAACCTACGAACATATAAATCCGAGCCTTGTCGGAAACGAGAGAAGAATTCTGGTAAGCGATTTGTCCGGCAAAAGCAATGTCGTCTCAAAAGCCAACGAGCTTGCCATGGCTATCGGCGGAGCTCCTGAACAGGTAAAAAAAGTCATAGAAACCGTAAAAGATATGGAAAATAAAGGATATCAGTACGAAGACGCCGATGCTTCTTTCTTTTTGCTTACAAAAAAAGCGCTCGAGTCTTTCAAGCCTTTTTTCTCTTTGAAAAGCTACAGAGTAGCGGTTGAAAAAGACGCGGCGGGAAATATAGTCTCCGAAGCTACCGTAAAACTTGACATAAAAGGCAAAGAAGAACATACGGTTGCCGAAGGCGAAGGCCCCGTAAACGCTTTGGACAATTGCCTGCGTAAAGCCCTTGTAAAATATTATCCCGACATAAAAGACGTTTTCCTTACGGACTTTAAAGTAAGGGTTGTAAACAGCGACGCAAATACCGCGGCAAAAGTAAGAGTGCTAATAGAATCGTCCGACTCGTCAAAATTGTGGGGCACCGTCGGCGTTAACGAAAATATAATAGACGCTTCATGGCAGGCTCTTTCCGATTCGGTGGAATACAAATTAATCAAGTCAAGAAAACGGATGTAGATCCGGTTTATGAATAATTTGAAAAAATATGTTAAACCAATTTTAAAATCGGACTATTCCAAAATTAAAAGTGGACTGTAAAAAGATTAAGTTTCGCCTGTAAAATGAAGACTTTTTGCAGGCGGCTGTTTTTTGCTCAAAGCGAGTTGGTCGTTTTTAAAAATTTGTGTATCTAAAAGGCGTTCATTTCGCCAAAAACGAAGTTTGCTTGTTTGGTTATCACATTTATAAATTCGTATATCAACATCGTCGTAAGGGTTTAAGCCGTTAACGTTAAATTTTAACTTTTTTAATGATATTTTTCTATAGCCGTCAGCGTGTCTTTTAAGTCTGAAAGCAAAAACGGCTTCTTTTAATAAAAAAGGCTTAGGAATAGTAAAAGACCGCCATAAATTATTGCCTTCTCGTTTTGCTCTTTGAAAACGATAATAGGGAATTTCGCCTGTTGTGCTGTGAATTCTTTTATAATTATAAAATTGGACTTCTTCATTTAGTATTTTCTGTCCTTGCGAAATGGACGTTACTTTGTCGCTCATACACCGTCTTACGATATGGTCTTGTAACCATTGATAAGGGCGTTCAATTTTACCCTTAGCCTGTGGGCTCAAAGCGTTTCGTCTTATAACGCCGCATTCTTTTAGTACTTGTAACCACTGCGTATCAACACCATCGTTTGGAACATAATAGTTTTTGTGAAATAACATATCATCACGTCCGGCTACAAACCTAAAGATGCTGTGACTGTCGGTATAATAACTATACGGAAATCCATGATTTGTAAATACTCGTTCCAGCGATTTTATATGTTCCATGCTGCTTTCGGCTTCTACAAACCGCGCTTCAACCATTAAGCGGCTAAAATCGTCAAGGCTTGTGATTAAATACCATTTCTTACCGGCTAAAGGCGCAAATAAATGATGGCTGCTGTCGTGCTGGATTAACTTGCCCGTATTGTTGGTTATTACAAGGCTGTCATGCTTATTTTGGCTTTTTCGTCTTTCTTTGTAATAACCCCATTGTTTTGCCCTGTTCATTACTGTTTGATCGGATATTTCAACCTTATGTTTCCTGCTTATTTGTTTTGCGGCATAACTGTAGTTGTACCGAAACGTTGCTCCCATCTTTATAAGTTCATACTGCTCTTGTAATTCTTGGCGAATAAAATCGTCATAACCGGCATCAAGCTGCCGCGGCTTAATTGTTCGTTTATAGGTTATGTCAAAATTCTGTTCATTCCGACGATACAACTTAATTAAATCAAAAAATCTGCTTCGTCCTATACCAAGAATTTCTTGTATAAATTCCCGTTTAACACTGCCTCTTTCATATTTGCTTAGAATTTCTTACACTTGCTCACTACTGAATTTCTTGTGAATCTGTTTCATATCCTAAACCCTCCTTTATTGGTTTAAGATATTTTCGCATTTTGCTATCAGTCCGATTTTAAAATTGGAATGACAATAATTTGAAAAAATATTGCAAAAATTGAAGTGTTTTGTTATAATTGGAATGCATCTTTGGATGCAGCCGTGTAGGCGGAGTAAAATAAAAAGGAGGATAGTATGAGAAACACAAAAGGTTTTACGCTTGTAGAGTTGATCATCGTTATCGTTATTGTAGGTATTTTGTCGATCGTTGCGGTTCCTATGTACAGAGGCTACACGAGAAAAGCAATGGCTTCTGAAGGTAAGGCATTGTTAGGCGGAATTAATTCTTCTCAGAAAGTTTATTATGCGGAGAATAGTTCATTTGCGAGTTCTACAACGGGTAGTCTAGGTTATGATACTTTGCTTGATGTTGATGCTAGAGCCAATAAGTATTTCGGAGGCTTTACTGTTACTGGCGGTGTTGATTCTTTTACCGCTACGACAACTGCTGATCCCAGTGGACAGGCATCAGGTATAACACTTACTCTTACAGCGAGTTCGATTGGTATGCCCACTATAACAGAATCAGGTTATTAATTATTTAAGTTTTTTAGAAAAATCCGTCCTGTGTTTTTTGCAGGGCGGATTTTTTTATTGGTATATGAAAACCACCGGCTGTGCCGGTGATATCAAAAAATTTTAGCTATGAAATCCGAGAGAAGCGATTAATCCGAGGCTTCGCCTCACCTAAGTAGTCGCTCCAAGTGAGCTACTTCTGGGGAGCTCACATCTCGCGTTCGCCGCTGACCCACGCTCCTTATTCGTCGCATAGTGGGTCTCGTAAGGGGAGAGGAGAAACTGAAAATACGAAACAACGGATTACAAAGAAATGCTGTTCAGGCCTATAGGCCTTGCAGGAAAAATGCCCTAAGGAGACAGTGCAGCCGGCGGCTATGACTTGTTATAAGAATAAGAAATTGTTCATATCAAATAATTAAGTTATAAGACGGATAATAAAACGAATTTATTTATTTTTACGGGAATGATTAACCAGAGTTTTTGCATGCTCTAATGCGTGCGGAGTGATGTTTTCGCCGGATATCATTCTGGCAAGTTCTTCTATGTGTTCGGATTCGGAAAGTATTTTGGCTTTGCTGTAAGTTCTTGAATTTTTTGTTTCTTTGTATATTTTTATATGGGTTTTTGCAAAAGCGCTGACTTGGGCAAGATGCGTGATTGAAAAAACCTGTTTTTTCTCCGATAACTCTCTAAGGTTTAATCCTATTTTCTCTCCGGTTTTGCCGCCTGTGCCCGTATCTATCTCGTCAAATATCGCCGTTTGGTCGTTTTCAAGTTTTGATGAAAGCTCTATAGCCAACAGCACTCTGGACAATTCTCCGCCGGAAGCGGCGCTTCTCAGCGGAAGGATTTTTTCGCCTTTGTTTGCGCAAAACATAAAATCTATCGAATCGCAGCCGTTTGCCGCCGCGTCTTTTTTATCGAACTTAACTTCAAAAATTGCATTTTTAATATCAAGCCCGGCTAAATTGTTTTTTACTTTTTCCGAAAATGAAACCGAAGCTTTTTTTCGCTTTTTGCTTATTTTTTCGCATACTTCGTCAAGCTGCTTTGTTTTATCTTCAAGTTCTTTTTCAAGCTTTTCCGAGTTGTCGCTAAAATCCCGAAGCAATTTCAATTCCTGTTCTATTTTGTTTTTATAGTTTAAAATTTCCGCGATATTCGAGCCGTACTTTTTCTTCAGCTTTTTTATAAGTTCGGCTCTTTCCAGTGCTTCGTTTAATTTTTCGGGGTTTAAATCGGTTTTTGAAAGAATCTCTTCTATCTCTCTGTAAGCTTCTTCCGTTTGATAATAAGACTGTTCTATGAGCGACAATGCTTCGCCGGCTTCGGAAGCATAAGAATTTATTTGTTCTATGTTTTTTTTCGCTTTTAAAATTTTGTTAAGCGCGGCGTTTTCATCGGAATACAGCAGAGACACGGTTTCTTCGGACAGCGCCGCTATTTTTTCGGCATTTTTTAATTTCGGAAGTTCGGCTTCAAGTTTTTCTTCTTCCTGAGGCTCAAGACGCGCGTCATCTATTTCTTTTAACTGAAAAGAATACAAATCTATTTTTCTCGCTCTTTCCGCGTCGGAAAGATTCATGTCTTCAAGTTTCAATTTAATGTCTTTCAGCTGTCCGTATAAAACGCCTGATTTTTCAAGCAAAGGCGCGATATCTTCCGTTTCGTTATCTAAAATTTTGAGCTGCGTGTTTACGTCAAGAAGCGAATGTTTCTCATCCTGATTGTGGAAATCTATCAGGAAATTTCCGAGTTCGGCAAGCGTTGAAATATTTACGGGATAATCGTTTATAAAGGCTTTGCTTTTGCCCGTGTTTTCGATTGTCCTCCGTATTATGACGGCGTTGCCGTCTGCCGGAATTGAAATATCGTCTAAAAAATCCGAAATTCTTTTATCGGCGTATTCAAAAGACGCCGCTATCGAGCATATCGAACAGCCCGAACGTATGGACGAAGAGTCCGCCCGGGCGCCGGTCAAAAGTTCTATCGATTTTACGAGTATGGATTTTCCGGCGCCGGTTTCTCCGGAAATAACGGTAAAACCGCCGCCGAATTCTATGTTCAGGTCTTCGATCAAAGCGTAGTTTTTAATGGTTAGGTTTAGTATCATGATTATTATTAAAAGGCATAATGAATAAAAAAATCGGCAAAAACGGATTCCGCGCCGGGCGCGAAATGACGGCAAACCTAACCCCTCACTGCAAACTCCCGGCTGCCGTGTTAAACTCCCCAGTGGAGCTTTTTCTTGAGGGTTTCAAAATAAGATTTGCTTCCGTTTTTTATAAGCTTCAACGGTTTTTTATAAAGCGAAAACTTGACTTTGCTTGCATTTGTAAGAGAGTAATTTTCCTGCCCGTCTATTGACAATAAAATTTTACCGTTATTGTGCTTGTTTTTCGCGGACATCACTATATTGTTTTTGTCGGACAGTATCATAGGCCTTTGCGTTAAAGTGTGAGGGGAAATAGGCGTTATTATAAAAACCGGCAGATTCGGGTAAACTATAGGCCCGAACGCCGCGAGGGAATAAGCTGTCGAGCCGGTAGGGGTCGCCATTATCATTCCGTCGCATTTGTACTCGGCCGTAAACTCTTTGTCCGTGCTTACGTCAACGGTTATAAGTTTTCCTCCGGATAAAGACCTTATAACGCAGTCGTTTGCGGCTATCGTTTTGACTTTTTTGCCGTTGTACGTAAATTCCGCGGAAAGCAAAACCCTCTTTTCGAACTTTATTCCGGTTTTAAGTATATTGTTGAGCAAGGCGAATGTCTCGTTCGTGTCCGTGTCAGTCAAAAATCCCAAAGAGCCCAGATTTATGCCTTTTACGGGCACTCCCAGGGGGGAGAAAGTTCTTATGACCTTTAACATAGTTCCGTCGCCGCCTATGGACAAAACAAAATCGGTTTTCCTGGGTTTTACCGATAACGAATCGCTGACAAAAACCCGGGATTTATTGTTTTTCAGCCACGCAGCCACTTCAAACGCAAGTTTTTTTGCATTAGGCTTGTTCTTATTGTAAATGACTCCGGCGCTGTATTTCATACTGGATTCCAATTTGCTATAATCTTTGGTATTTACAGTTAATTATATAAAAAATAAACGTTTTTTGAACAAAAAAGAGGGTAGAAATGTTTTGGCAGAAAGATATAGAGACCGCATCCCGCGGCGAAATCGAAAAACTTCAGCTGCAAATGTTAAATTCCACTTTGGAACGCTCCAAAAACTCAAAGTTTTACGGCGAAAAACTTAAAAACGTTCAAACACTTAAAGACATAAAACAGATTAGAGACCTGCCTTTTACGACAAAAGAAGATTTGCGTTCCGGCTTTCCGTACGATTTTTTATGCCTTGATTTAAGCGAAGTCGTGCGCCTGCATTCTTCTTCCGGCACAACCGGAAACCCCACTGTCGTTTACCATACCGCACAAGATCTGTCGAATTGGGCGAATATTTCGGCAAGATGCATGTACACTGCCGGCGCAAGAAAAAGCGATATTTTTCAAAATACCATGGGCTACGGCCTTTTCACCGGGGGGCTCGGGTTTCATTACGGAGCCGAAAAGCTCGGTATGATGACTATCCCCATAGGCCCCGGAAACAGCAAAAGGCAGATATGGTTTATGAAAAGTTTCGGCACCACCGCCGTGCACATACTTCCGAGTTATGCCGTGAGATTATACCATACGATGACGGAAACCGGCGTTGACCCGAAAAAAGATTTAAAACTTAAAATATTTTTTATAGGAGCGGAGCCTCATACGGAAGAACTCCGCAGGGAAATACAGAATTTTTACGGTCTTAAAGCATTCAATTCTTACGGGCTTTCCGAAATAAGCGGTCCCGGGGTGGCTTTTGAATGCGATAAACAAAACGGCATGCATATTTGGGAAGATTACGTTATCCCGGAAATTATAAACCCCGACACGCTTGAAGTTTTGCCCGACGGCGAAGAAGGCGAACTCGTTTTGACCGCGATAAACAGGCAGGCTATGCCGGTGATAAGGTACAGAACCAGGGATTTGACAAAAATAATTCCCGAGCCCTGCCCGTGCGGAAGGACGCACAGGCGAATAGCGCGCATAAAAGGCAGAACGGACGATATGATGATAATAAACGGCGTCAATATTTTCCCCGTGCAGATAGAAAAAACCATCATGGACATACCCGAAGCCGGCAAAAACTATATAATCGAAATAATCAAACACAATTATATGGACAAGCTCAACATTAAAATAGAAATAAACGAAAACGCCTTCGGCGGGACGCTGCAGGAACTTGAAAAACTGAAAGATAAAATAGAAGCGAAAATCAAAGAAGAGACCGGCGTATCGCCCAGCGTAAGTTTTGTTGACAGGGGAAGCCTGCCCGTCAGCGAAGGCAAAGCCAAAAGGGTGTACGATTTAAGACAATAAAAAGAGGTGCAAAATGGCATATCATCTGTCGGTTTTTTTGGTTGAAAACAAACCCGGAAAACTTGAGAAAATCACCAGAGTTCTCGACGAAAACAAAATAAATTTAAGGGCGATGTCTTTGGCAAGCGCGGGAGATTTCGGGGTCGTAAAACTTCTTGTGGATAATCCCGATAAAGCTTACGAAGAACTGAAAAAGCAAAATTTTACGGTCACAAAAAGAGAAATCATAGCCGTTGAAATAGACAATGTTCCCGGAGCTTTGCATATCATGATATCCAAATTTTCGCAAAACAACATAAACCTGGAAGACTGCTACGGTTTTTTGCTGGGAGACGGAAAAACCGCGGCGATCATACTTGAAATTGAAAATAAAACCGGTATCGGGGACATTTTGAAAAATCTCGGGATAAACGTTTTGGATAAAGACAAAATATACAGCTACTAAAGGATAAAAAATGATTTCGATAGTGCTTGTTTCCGTATTCATAATATTGATGATAGCCGCGGGTTTTTGGGGAATGAAAAAAACAAAAACCCTTAACGACTTTTTTATAGGTTCAAGAAGCATAGGCCCGTGGATTTCCGCGTTTTCTTACGGCACGGCGTATTTTTCGGCGGTTATTTTTATAGGTTTTGCCGGAAAACTCGGCTGGACTTACGGTTTGAACGTTTTATGGATAGCGGTCGGAAACGCCGTTATCGGCGCGTTTTTGGCGTGGATCGTTTTGGGAAAAAGGACAAGAAGAATGACCCAAAATCTCGACGTAGTTACAATGCCCGAATTTCTTCAGGAAAGATATGGCGGAAAGTACTTTAAGATAATCGCGGCTTCCGTGATTTTTTTGTTTTTGCTTCCTTACGCCGCTTCCGTTTTTAAAGGGCTGGGATACCTTTTTGAAGTAAACTTTCATATTTCTTTTGACATAGCGCTTTTGATTATGGTCGTAATTACCGGAATATATTTGATTTTGGGCGGATATTTCGCCGTTACCATAACGGATTTCATACAGGGCTTTATTATGCTTGCCGGCGCTTTGATTATGGTTTTTTTGCTTATGGGCAAAGCGGGCGGTTTTTCCGAGTCGATAAGCCGGATTTCCGCCGAATATTTCGAGCACGTGTCTTCGCAGGGTTCGCCCGATTACATTATGCTCGGGGCTTTGGTTTTTATGACTTCTTTCGGGGTTTGGGGAATGCCGCAGATGGTGCAGAAATTTTACGCCATAAAAGACGAAAAAGTAATTAAAATAGCCGCTTACGCCACTTTGGGGCTGGCCTTGATAATTTCTCTTTGCGCTTATTTTACCGGCGCTTTGTCGCACGTGTTTTTTGACGCCCCCATTTTGAACGCTGCCGGAAAACCTGATTTTGACGCCATGATCCCGGATCTTTTGATAAGATGCCTGCCGGAAGGGATTATGGCCGTAATTTTGCTTTTGATTCTTTCGGCTTCCATGTCCACTCTTTCGGCTTTGGTTTTGGTTTCCGCTTCAAGCATCGCAATAGATTTGTATAAAGGTCACGTTAATCCCAAGGTATCCAAAAGCAATTCCGTTTTTATGATGCGCTTTTTAAGCGGCCTTTTTATTTTAATATCTTATTTTATAGCCAAATACGAGATTTCGATAATCATAACGCTGATGTCTCTTTCCTGGGGCGTTATTGCCGGCGGGTTTCTGGCTCCTTACGTATACGGATTGTTTTGGAAAAGGACGACTCTTGCAGGCGCGAAAGCCGGAATGTTTACCGGGATGTCTCTTGCGATAGTTTTGTTTTACGCGTTCGGCGCCGCAAAAGCGCCTTTGGCTTCGAGCATAGCCATGATAGTTCCTTTTGCAGTGGTTCCGCTTGTAAGCGTTTTTACGAAGAAACCGAACGGAAGAATAATAGTCAAAGCTTTCGGAAACGCGGAAAAAAAGCATGCCAAATCAAAATCAAGGAATGAAAAATGAAAGAAATTATTTTCGCAGTTTGTTTTATGTGTATTGCGGCGCCGGCGTTTGCCGACGCCATAAGCGACTGGTCGGATTATGAAAACGAACTCCGCAAAGGAAAACTTACCTCAGCCGAAGCGGGTTTTAAATCCGAAAAACTCGTGCCCAAACTCAGCGAAGAAGTTGAAAGCAAAAACATAAAAGAAAATATCGACTGGATTTTTCCCGTGTCCGGTTACGGCAAGGCAAATATCGGCAACGCCAAAAAATTTGCGGCGGCCTGGGACGCATCTGTCAGAGACCCCAAATTTTATGACGGCGAAGAGTTTCTTATACAGCCTTATTTAAGGCTTCTTGTCGTTCCTGCGGATATGAATAAAGATACCGTTTTGGAAACCGCGGACGTTGTGGCGGCAAACAACGGAATAGTGGTATATGTCAAAAAAGGCGCGCTGAATTCTCCCGGAGGAAATACCGTTTGGCTTTATAACCCGGGGCAGAACTTTTTCATTTACTACGGCGTTTTAAGGACTGTTGACGTAAATCTCGGAGACGTTCTTTCGGCGGGCGATAAAATAGGAAGCATCAGGCCGTCGAAAAAAGGGTACGTTTTAAATTTTGCGGTACTTATGTACAGCGACGAATCTTTTACTTTGTTTAACTGTTTTGACGAAATGAAATAGAAATATCCCTGCCTTTTAAGTCGTTTTTGAGCCGGTTTTCATCAAAGCCCGCTGCGTTTACGCGGGCTTTTTTTATTTGCGAAAAATCCAGAAACTGCCCGAAAGAATTTATAAAATACCCGTCATAATATTTCGAACTGCCGTAAATCTCGAACCAATGCTCTTTTTTATGCCTCATATGCAAAACCGCCGCGTTATTTCCTTCGTAAATTTCGGTAAATATCGTATTTCGCCCCAAATACCGGGGAACCGCGATATAAAGCAAATTCGCAGCCAGCAAAGCCGCCGTGATGACAAAACGTTTTTTATCTTTATAGAAAGAAGAAGCGAAAAGCACGGCCGCAAAGAAGCATATTTGGATAATCTCGGGCTTTGCCGCGGGAACCGAAGCGTATTTAAGTTTGCCTAAAAATAAAACGGAGTAAATTATAAAGTGTAAAACTGCCGATACGGCAGCCGAAACAATAAAAGCCCCGAAAGGAAAAACGAACGTCAAAAAATAAAAAAGCATGGCTCCCGCCAAAACTACGCTTATAAGCGGAACTATTATAATGTTTGCCGCAAACGATATAACCGAGACTTTTCCGAAATAATACATGCAGACGGGTATAAGCAAAATCTGCGCGGATACCGTAACCGACAAAACTTCGCAGAAAAACTTTAATATTTTGTTTTTGACGTTTCCGAAAACGCTTAAGATCCCGCGGTAAAAACAAATTATGCCGATTGTTGCCGCATAGGACATTTGAAACGAAGCCGTAAAAAGCTGCTGAGGCTGAAAAAGCAAAATCAAAACGGCCGACAGCGCTATGGAATTGTATATAAGCGGTTCCCTGTCAAGCGACAGGGATATCAATATGCACGAAAACATTATCGCCGCCCGTATCGCCGGCGGATTTGCGCCCGTTGCCAAGGCGTACAGAAAAACAAAAGGTATGGCCAAAAGAGACGCTTTTTTAAGAGAAAGCCCCGAAAGTTTGAACAGTGCCAAAAATATCGCGCCGATAAAACCGACATGAAGCCCGCTTACGACAAGCACGTGTATTACGCCTGCGTCCGAAAACGCCGTTTTTATGTCGTTGTCCAAAGCGCTTTTGTCTCCGATAATTATCGGTTTTAAAATACCGGAATAAGGTTTTTTAAAGTAGGCGTCTGTCTTGTTTATTATGTCCCGCTGCAACGCCAGCGCAAACTTTTTTACGGGATTGGGTTTTGAAGCTATGTATTCGAAATGCTCCGCGTCCAGTATCGTATATATTTCTTCTCTTGCCAGATAATTCCGGTAATCGAAAACCAAAGGAAATGCGGGTTTTTGCGGTATTTTCAAAAGTCCTTCCAAAACGACTATGTCTCCGTAAGACGCTTCATATCCTGCGGGCATATTTACGAGTATTTTTTCGGAAACGGGAAAAGAATCCGTTTTTGAAGATTTCAGTATGAATCTTTTGCCGTATTTTGTTATTTCCGGCCGCGAAATAATTTTTCCTTCAATTGCCGCGCGCTTATTTTTGCCGGCAAAATAATACAGAAAACTTTGTTTGGACGGTTTGAATACGCCTGCGGCATTTGCGGCAATAAGGTAAACGCAGTAAATGATAAGAAACGTTATAACCGGTCTTTTAAAGAATAAGTTTTTCATAGCGTCAAAAAAAAGGCCTGAAACCTTAACAGTTTCAGGCCTTTTCAGCGTTTTTAAATTTTATTGTTTCGCATTCGAATTAGGCATGGCCAGCATAACGTTTTGCCCGTCGCCCATCATATAAACCGGCAGGCGCCCGTCCCATTTTTCAATCCATTTAAGGCCTATGACTTCTTTGTTGACCGACTGTTTTAAAAGCTGCTGTTTTTGCGCTTCGGCTTCGGCAAGAAGAATCTGTCTTTTCTTCTCTTCTTCGGCCTGAAGTCTCTGATACTGCGCTTTTTTTACTTTTTGCTCTTCTATCTGTTTTTCTTCAACGACTCTGTTAAACTCGTTTGAGAAATCTATATTGGTTATGTTTACGTTTTCGATTATGATGTTGTACGATAAAAGTTTTTGTTTCAGCCTTTCTTCTATGGAAGCTCTTAAGTTTTCGCGTTCGACTACCACCATTTCTACGGGAAGTTTCGAAATCGCGGCTTTTGCGGCTTCCTGCACCGCGGGTTCTACCACTTTATACAAATAATCGCTTCCTATATTGGTATGTATGTCGTTGACTTTGCTGTAATCCGGCCTGAAGTTTACGACGATAATCGCATGCACCGCCTGCAAATCTTTGGACGCGGATGTCGCCTTGAATTCCTGCCTTTGCGTTTTTACGTCATAATTTACGACTTTGTGAACGACCGGGACCTTCAAATACGTCCCTCTTTCAAAAGATTCGGTCTTTCCGCTGATAATATTAATGCGTACTCCGACAAAACCCACGGGAACGATAAAAAAACTTCCGAAAACCAGGCTTAAAACCGCCAAAACTATGACGATTGTTGTCACAGTTTTAACGGCTTTTTTGACATCTCCCGAATTAAGCGACGGGATTTCCGATTTGTAAACGCTCATTACATTCTCCCTGACATTTTATTTTTAACGACGGTTTATTATATCAAAATACTTTTAAAAGTAGTATAATCGGTGAAAGCGGGTTTTAAATCATCGTTAACTAATACCCGGAGTTTTGACGTTACGGTATCGATTTTATGAAAGAAAAAAACGCAAAAACGCTTGCTTCCATAGGCGAATTCGGCTTTATAGACATCATAAAAAAGCAATTTTCAAAGGCCTCGAAAGATGTTACGGCCGGCATAGGCGACGACGCTTTTTGCTTTAAAAGCGGCGGGCAAAACATCTGCGTGACAAAAGATATGCTCGTCGAAGACGTTCATTTTAAAACCGAATGGACTTCCCCTTACGAACTCGGCCAAAAGGCCGTTGAAGTAAACGTAAGCGATATCGCGTCTATGGGAACGGTCAGCCCGAAATATATTTTTATAGGTTTGGGGCTGCCTTCGGGCATTTCTCTTGATTTTGCAAAAAAACTGTATTCGGGCATTAAAAAATCCTGCGATAAATACGGCATTTTGATATCCGGCGGCGATACGGTAAAATCGGATAAAATAATAATATCGGTAACCGTTGCAGGAACCGGAACCGGCAATACCGTCAAAAGAAGCGGCTCTGAAAACGGAGACCTGATAGGGGTGACAAACACTTTCGGGGACGCCGGAGCGGGCCTTGATATTTTGCGTAAGAAAAAGAAGTTTAGCGCCGATGAAGCCTGGCTTGTAAAAAGGCAGTGCCTGCCTCAGGCAAGGCTTAAAGAAGCCGGAAAAATGGCAAAACATCTTACTTCCATGACCGACGCTTCCGACGGATTGTATATTTCCGTCGGGCTTCTTACCAAAAGCGCGGATATATTTCTGGATAAAATTCCCGTTTCAAAACAGCTTGAAAAAACTGTTAAAGACGAAAAGCGGCGCATAGATTACGCGTTGTTCGGCGCGGAAGATTTCGAACTTGTTTTTACCGCTCCCGAATCTAAAGCCAAACTTTTAAAAAAGCTTGTTCCTGAAATTTCGTTTATAGGCAAAATTAACAATTCCGGCAAAGTGAGATATTTTTACAATGGCAAAGAGCAAAAAACGGTTTACGGCGGATATAAGCACTTCTAAAAAGAATATTTTCATAACAAAGTCCGCGGATGAGACAAGGGAACTGGGGAGGCTGTTTGCCTCCTTTTTGAAAAAAGGCGACATAGTTTTTTTAAAAGGCGATTTGGGAAGCGGAAAAACTACTTTTACCCAGGGAGTAGTTAAGGCTTTCGGAAATAAAGGCTATGCCAGAAGCTCAAGTTTTGCTTTAGTCAACGAATATGAAACCGGCAATGACGGAGTAAAACTTTTTCATATGGATTTATACAGGCTTGAGCCTTCCGATATTTGGAGCATAGGCATAGAAGAATATGTTTACGGCGAAAACATTTCACTTATAGAATGGGCAGACAGGCTGACCGGAGACGCGAAAAACGACAATACCTGGAGCGTTGACATAAAAGCCGGCGGCGAAACGCGGGAAATAATCATAAAAAAACGTGTGTGACACGGCCGGGGAAAATAAAATGAAAATTTTGGCAGCGGAAACTTCCGGAAAAACTTTCAGCATAGCTTTAAACGATAACGGAAAAACTCTGGCGTCTTTTATATACGATTGCGGGCATATTCATTCTGAAATGATCATCCCGTCAATAGAAAGGATTTTAAAAGACACCGGAAATACATACCGAAGCATAGACGCGTTTGCCGTATCAACGGGCCCGGGTAGTTTTACCGGCATAAGAGTCGGGATGACCGCCGTTAAAACTATGGCTCAAACTTTAAATAAGCCCGTTATCGCAATAGACTCTCTAACGATACTGGAAAGATCTTTTACGGATATAAAGGGCATAAAACTTGTCGCGGCCGTTGACGCGCTGAGAAATGAGGTTTACGTAAAAAGCAAAGAGGGGATTATAATCAAAAGTTTGGACGGCTTTATCGCTCAAAACGGAAAATATAAAAATAAGGTCATAGTGATAGGCGATGCTTCGATTGTATATAAAGACAAGCTTGCAAAATCTCTGGGGAAACTAAGCGTTTCTCTCCCGCCTGTTTTCAGTATTCCGAAAGCCTCGGTTTTAGGCATTATCGCGCAATACCATAAGCCCGAACCGTTTTCAAAAATCAAGCCGCTTTACATAAGGCGTTCGTGGGCGGAAGAAACAAAGAACAAACAATCGGCGGCTGACTGAAAAATCTATTTGTACTTTGTTCTTTATTATTTGCCGTTAAACTACCAGGTTTCCGAAGGTTCAAGAATATATACTACAACGTCTCTGAACATCCACGAAAGTTCTTCTTTGGCGTTATTTACGCCCAAATCCACTCTGTCGCCTTTAATAAGGTTTCCGGTATCTCCGGCATAACCGTAGCCGTATCCGGAAACGAAAAGCCTTGTTTTTAAAGGTATGACTTTAGGGTCGACCGCGACTATGCCCCTCTGCATTTTTTGTCCCAGAAAAGTGACTGTCCCGTCTCCCCAGGCCAAAGGGTCTCCGGGATAATATGCCGTAGCCACCATTTTTTTTCTTTCGGCTTTTGACAAATCGTAAATTTTTTCCGGCTTATTGTCAGGCGTCAAAAGAACCAGCCTGTAATACTCTTTTGACGTCGAACGCTCGTTTAGAACTTCCCTGTCGTATAAAATTCCGTCGCGGTAAGTATCGTTTACAAGTTTTACGGTGTTTTTTTCAATGCCTTTTTGAAGTTCGGTTTTTCTTAAATTAGAATTGTACCTTCTGCTCCAGGTTATTCTGAAAGGCGCGTTTTCGTTTATCCGTTTTTCCTCTTTTGTAACGCGCGTGATTTTTGCAATCTGCGAAGGCTTGAGCGGTTTGTTAATGTCTTTTGAGATAAGGTCGTTTTTGCCGAGTTTTATGCCGTTTTTTTTAAGTATATCTTTTAACGGGATATTTCTGTAAGGAGCGACCGTTAATATTTCATTGTCAGCTTCAATATAGGCATTGCCCCGGGACAAATTTATAGAAGAAAGAATGCCCGACAAAATTAAAATGCCGAGCGAGGCCAAAACAAGCTGTACGATTTTTTTAAATTCCGTTTTTTTATTCATTCTCTTCAAGATAGGGACGCGGCCTGAACAAAACGCCCGCGTCTTCGGCGATTTTTTTGACTTTTGAAACGTCAAGCCCCGGAAGTTCTACGGCTGTAATGGTTACTTCCGGTATATATTTTTTCGCTTCTTTCGCAAAGTTTATGATTTCGCCGAAAGACTCTTCTTTAAACATAGGCCTGTTGAGTTCGTTGTGTTCTTGCGGGTTTGTGCCGTTTAAGCTTATCGAAATCGCGTCTGCCAATCCTTTAAGTTCGGGGAGAATGTTTTTTCCGTGATAGCGGTTTGCAAGCCCGGCAGTATTGATTCTTACTTTCCCGCCTTTGTCTTTGACCCATTTTGCGATTTCTTTAACGGCCTGCGGGTTTACAAGCGCGTCCCCGTATCCGCAAAATATGACTTCGTTATATTTTTTCGGATCGCCTATGGATTTTATCGCTTCTTCAACGGACGGCTCTTTTTCGAGTTTTAAGTCGTTTCCGTTGAATTTGTTGTCCCATTTGTGTTTTATGCAGTAAGGGCATGCCATCATGCATCTGTTTGTTATATTAAGATACAGGTTATTGCCGACTGTGTAAGATATTGTGTTCACATGTATATCCTTTATCGATTTGTCATCGCGGGCTGCAAAGCCGCGCGGCAATCCGTTTTTTAGTCGGATTGGATTGCTTCGTCAGGGCTTTGTCCTTCCTCGCTATGACGGCTGTAAAAACAATTCCTTTGCATTGTTTGCCGTTATTCTTGCGGCTTCTTCAAAAGAAATGTTTTTCAGCTCGGCCGTTTGCCTTAAAACTTCCGTGACATAAGCAGGCTCGTTTCTCTGCCCTCTGTACTTTTGCGGCGCAAGATACGGGCAGTCTGTTTCGATCAAAAGTTTCTCAATAGGTATTTCGGACGCGACCTGCTTTAATTTGTCGGATTTAGGATAAGTTACGGGTCCGCATATGCCGAGCAGAAAACCCATTTCGGCAAAAACTTTTGCTTCGTCAATCGTTCCGGAAAAACAATGGATTACGCCTTTTGGCGGATTTTCGTATTTTTTTAGCAGAGTTATCATTTCTTCATAGGCGCTTCTGCAGTGTATTATGACCGGTTTATTGTGTTTTGCCGCAATACCCAACTGCCTGATAAAAACTTCCCTTTGTATATGCCTCGGAGAGAAATCGTAATGATAATCAAGCCCGATTTCGCCTACGGCTATGGTTTTTTTGCCGTCAATCAAACTTTCCAGTTTGAAAAAATCTTCTTCTTTGGCTTTTTCGGCTTCATGCGGATGTATGCCGAAAGAGATATAGACATTGTCTCTTTTTGAAAACTCAAGCGCTTTGTCCCATTCGAGCGGGTCGCAGGATATTTCAAAAAGAACGGTAACGCCCGAGTCAAAAGCTCTTTTTACCGTTTCGTCTCTGTCAGCGTCAAATTTAGCGTCCGATAAATGAACGTGCGTATCTATAATCATTTGGCATCCGTAATCCTCGGGAATAAAATCCCGGGCGCCTGCAGAGCGGAACCTGACGGCGAAAAGCCTTCCGCGGGTATTATGTTATCTTTAAAATATTTTTTTGCGGTTTCGGTTATATTTCCGGCGGCTCCGGTAACAGCCCATATTTTTTCGGATAATTCGGGCATAAAACACAGCAAATGCATCAAAATTAAATCCGCGGCCTGCAAATAAGAAAAAATGCAGGACGGGAGTTTTTCGGGATTGGTCTTTGCAAGTTTCCACGGCGCGTCGTTTTCTATCTGTTGATTTACTATAGTCAGGGCTTTTTGAAGAGCTTCCGACGCTTTATGAAGGTACAGCCCGTTCATAGCCGGAGAAAAATCTTCGTTTAAAATTTTTGCGACTTTGTTTGCGAGTTCCAAATCCGGTTCTGCGTCAGGGACTTTCAGGTCAAAATTCTTCTCGGCCATTTTTAACGTTCTTGAAATTAAATTTCCGAGATTGTTTGCCAAGTCGGTATTGTATTTTGCCGTGAGCGCGTCCCACGAAATATCGCCGTCAGGGCCGAAAGGGATAAGCGTGACTGCCAAATATCTGGCCGCGTCAACCCCGTATTTATCGACAATCTGCCGCGGCGATATGACGTTTCCCAAAGATTTTGACATTTTGTCGCCGTTAATAGTGAAAAAACCGTGCGAGTAAATTTTTTTCGGCGTTGCAAGCCCGGAGCCCATAAGGATTGCCGGCCAGATTACCGAATGAAACCATAGGATGTCTTTTGCCATCAAATGAATGTCGGCAGGCCAGTATTTGTTAAACGCGTCCGAATTTTCGGTATAACCCAACCCGGTCGCATAATTGATAAGGGCGTCAACCCAGACATAAACCGTCTGCTTTTTGTCAAAAGGAACGGGTATGCCCCAGTCTATGGCCGCTCTTGAAAAACTTATGTCTTCAAGCCCGAGCTTAAGTTTTCCGATTATTTCGTTTCTTCTTTCTTCGGGCTGTATTTCAATGTGTTCTTTATGGTTTTTGTCGGTAATTCTTTTAAGAAGTTCGTCCTGAAAACCCGAAAGTTTAAAAAAGTAATTCTCTTCGGACTGCAATGCCGGTTTTGTTTTGTGAAAAGGGCAGCAGCCGTTTTCGTCCAAATCTTTTTCTGGGTAAAACCTTTCGCAGCCCACGCAGTAAAGCGCCTGATACGTTTTTTTGAAAATCAAACCTTTTTCAAAAAGAATGTTCACTATTTTTTCCGTTCCGGCTATGTGGTCTGCGTCCGTAGTGCGTATAAACCTGTCGTATGAAATGTTTAAAAGCCGCCACGCTTCTTTAAACGCCGCGCTCGTTTCGTCCACAAGTTCCTGAGGCGTTTTGCCTTTCTCTTTTGCGGACTGCGCTATCTTTGCGCCGTGTTCATCGGTTCCGGTTAAGAAAAATACGTCGAAATTATTGAGTTTTTTCCATCTTGCCATAATATCCGCCGCAATAGTGGTATATGAATGCCCTATATGCGGGACGTCGTTGACATAGTAAATAGGCGTTGTTATGTAAAATTTCATTTCGTTTCCTTTCTTCTTATTCTTAATCTGTCATTGCAGATTTGACGCGTAATCCGCCCGGATTCCGGATTTCGCCGGTATGACACGGCATTTTCCGCAATGGCGGCTGCAAACTTAAGACGCTTTTTTATTTTTATCTTTTATGATTTTAATCGGGAAAGCTTTGAATTCTCTTTCTCCGAAATCTACGGTTACCGTTTCTTTTATGCAGTCTATCGCGGCTATTTTTCCTTTTCCGTTCGGCGTTAAAACGATTTCGCCGAGCGCGGGAATGTCTTTTTTTACGTTTTTGTACGTGTCGTTTTCATAGGCTATGCAGCACATAAGCCTTCCGCAAAGGCCCGAGAGTTTTGCCGTGTTTAAAGACAAATCCTGCTCTTTTGCCATATCCATAGTGACGGAATTAAAATCTTTCATAAAGCTCTGGCAGCACAAAACCTGCCCGCATGTGCCGATTCCTCCGACCATTTTAGATTCGTCGCGTACGCCTATCTGCACCATTTGTATTCTTGTTTTTAAAATATGCCCGAGATCTTTTATAAGTTCCCTGAAATCTACTCTCGTTTCCGAAGTGTAATAGACAAAAAGTTTTGAGCGGTCAAAAGTGTATTGCACGCACGTGAGTTTCATGTCAAGCTCGTGGTCGTCGGCTTTCTGCAAAACTATGTTCAATGCTTTTTCTTCTCTTTTTTCGTTTTCCGCTATTCTTCTTTTGTCGTCTTCGGTAATCTTTCTTAAAATTTTACCTATCGGGTCTTTGCCTTTTTGTATGTTTTTTTCTTTTTCGCACACAATTCCCGATTCGGTTCCGTGTTCGGTATCGACTATCACTTTATCGCCCGGTTTTATGTCCAAATGACCGACTTCGGCATATATCTTGTCTTTTATCCTTCTCAGCATTACTCCAACGGCCATCGGCATAGTATTCTCCTAAATGATATGCTTGTCATTCCCGGAATTTGCTGCCGGGAATCTATTTTGCTTGATTATATTTTAATAAACATCTTCGACGTTTTTTTAAGTTCCGCCAAATCGAAAAACAAATTGTCCAAAACGGTTTGAGCGTTGACGTTTCTTAACAATAGCGCTCTCGAATTGCTTAAATATTCGAGCGTTTTTATAGCGCTTGACGGGTAAAGCCTGAAATCTTTTTTCGCTTCGGCAATCATAGCGTCTATATATTCTATCACTTCGCCTCTTGCAAGCCTTCTTGAAAGCTCAAGAATTTGCGAAATATTAAGGTCTTCGTTTTTAAGTTTAAGCCACAGCGCAAGCCCTTCGCTTTCGCTGTCGTCAATAAGTTTTTCCGCTTCTTCTATAGAGCCTTCGCAAAGCGAGGCTGTTTCCTGCGCTTTGGACGCGGTCAAAGAATGGTTCAGCATAAGATAGCTTGAAATTTCGTTTTGCCCCAGCGGCTGAAAAAATAAAGTCTGCGAGCGCGAAACTATAGTTTGCGGTATCGTCTCTTTATGGCGCGCGATGAGAATTATTATCGTATTGTCCGGAGGCTCTTCAAGAGTTTTTAAAAGCGAATTTGCCGCGGAGGCATTCATTTTTTCCGCGGGTTCCACTATAAAAAATTTCCATTTTGCTTCATGCGCTTTTGTCGATATTTCTTTTTGCATATATCTTATCGTTTCGATTTTAAGCGTTTTTTGTTTTTCCGCATCTTCGTCAAGCATTTCGGCCTGTTTTGCGAAATCTATAAAATGTAAATCGGGGTGGATATTTTTAGATATTTTTTCGCAGTTAAGGCATTTTCCGCAGGCGCCTGCGTCTGTCTTTGAAAAATCGTTTAAGGAACAGTTTAAAGTTTTGGCAAATTCAACCGCCGTAAAGCGTTTTCCTACGCCGTTTTGCCCCATAAATATGTAAGCGTGCGGAATTTTCCCGCTTTTTATCTGTCCGGCCAATATCTTTTTTATTTTCTGCTGCCCTAATACGTTTTCAAACACATAAACTCCGAAGTACAATTAGCGAAGTGCAAAGTTCAAAGAATAAAGAACAATCAACGGCAAAAAAGGCTTATTGTTTGAACTTTGTTATCTGCCTGTCTATTTCTTTTTTTATCAAAGCCCAGGTCTTGTTTACGTCCGGGTTTGTTTTAATGACTTTTATTCTTTTCGGATATTTTTTTGCCTGCAAAAGATAGCCTTTTCGAACGTCTTTATGAAACTGCAGCGATTCCCTTTCTATTCTGTCTCCGCTTTTTCCGTAAGATTCTTTATCAAGTTTTTTCGCTTTGCTCAAGCCCACTCCCGGCTCGATATCCAAATATATCGTTAAAACAGGAGTTAAGCCCGAAGCCGCGGACGCATTCAATTTGTTTATAAGCGGCAAATCCAGTTTTCTTCCGTAACCCTGATATGCCACGGTCGCATCGGTAAAACGGTCGCAAATTACGATTTTCCCTTTTTTCAAAGCGGGGGCTACTATTTCGCTTATATGCTGCGATCTTGCGGCTTCGTACAGCAAAAGCTCGCTTAAAGGCGTAAGGTTTGAATCCGGGTTTAACAACAGCTGCCGTATGGATTCCGCCAAAACGGTTCCGCCGGGCTCTCTTGTGCGCAATACTTTAAAGCCTTTTTTTTCAAGGTATTCTTTGATAAGTATCGACTGGGTAGTTTTTCCGGAGCCTTCTCCGCCTTCTATGGTAATAAAAAGAGGTTTATTTTTGTTCATTTATCGTACAATTTTATAAAAAAAGGGCAGAAATGGCAAACCGGACGGCAGTCAGGAATCAGGAGTGAGTAATGAGGAATTATGATATAATGTGAGAAATTTACATAAGAGGGGAAAATGAACATATATACATTGATTGTCATCTCTTTTCTGCTGATTGTCTATATTGCGGAGACAATTGCGGATCTGCTTAACCTGAAAAACGTTTCAAACGAAATTCCCGCCGAGTTTGAGGGGTATTTTGACAAAGAAAAGTATGCCGAATCACAGGAGTATTTGAAAGTAAGAACAAAATTTTCTCTTATTTCGGCGGCTTTTTTTATGTCCGTACAAATACTGTTTATAGCCGGCGGCGGGTTTGATTATGCCGATAAGTTTGCACGCTCTTTCGGTTTCGGCGAGATTGTTACGGGGCTTATTTTTGCGGGAATACTGCTTTTAGCCGTAGAAATATTAAAAATACCTTTTTCCGCTTACAGCACTTTTGTCATAGAAGAAAAGTTCGGGTTTAACAGGACAAACGTTAAAACGTTTATTTCGGATTTGTTAAAAGGCTGGCTTGTAGGCGCAATTATCGGCGCGGCGGTTTTTGCCGCCGTAATCTGGTTTTTTATCCATTTCGGAAGATTCGCATGGCTTTACGCTTTTGCGGCGGTCGCCGCTTTTGAACTTATAATAACTTTTGTGTACCCCGTTGTCATAATGCCTTTGTTTAATAAGTTTGTCCCTCTGGAAGACGGCGAACTTAAAACATCGGTTGAAAATTATGCAAAAGCCGAAGGCTTCAAAATGAAAGGGCTGTTTAAAATGGACGGCTCAAAGCGTTCGACAAAATCAAACGCTTTTTTTGCGGGTTTCGGGAAATTCCGAAGGATAGTGCTTTTTGACACTTTGATACAAAAACATACCGTAGAAGAACTTACAAGCGTTTTGGCTCACGAAATGGGACATTTTAAGCTCGGGCACATAATAAGGCAGATGGTATTCGGTTTTGCAACAATGGCGCTTATGTTTTTTCTCCTTTCGCTTTTTATAAAATCCCCGTGGCTTTTTGAAGCTTTTAAAATGCAAAACCATTCGGTATATGCCGGCATTATCTTTTTCGGTTTTCTGTACGCGCCGATATCTTTGGTTATAGGCATAATATCAAGCAGACTTTCAAGAAAGCACGAATACGAAGCGGACTCCTATGCCGTGACAACGTATAAAAACCCGGAAGCTATGATAAACGCTTTGAAAAAACTTTCGGTTGACAATCTGTCCAATCTGCATCCCCACCCTTTTAAAGTATTTACGGAGTATTCGCACCCTCCGGTTTTGGAAAGAATAAACGCGATACGCAAAATAAATGCAACGGAGAAAACAAATGGATAAGCTGCTTAAAGATTTGCTGGTGTCCGACGGAGTTTCCGGTTATGAAGAAAATGCCGGAAAAATTATGAAAGAAGCGCTTTCTAAAGTCTGTGACAGCGTGGAAACCGACAGCTTCGGCAATGTTATGGGAAAAAAGGGCAGCGGCTCCAAAAAAATAATGATTGCCGCCCATATGGACGAGATCGGCATGGTCGTAAAACATATAAATGAAAAAGGATTTATCTATTTTATAAAAGTCGGCGGGATAAACGATTCCATTTTGCCAGGCAAAACGGTAAGAATCATAAATAAAAAAGGCGGACAGATAACCGGCATAATAGGCACAAAGCCTCCTCATCTTATGAGCGATGAAGAAAGAAAGGTGCCGGTAAAGTTTGAAAATATGTTCATAGATATCGGCCTTTCTTCGCGTGAAGAAGTTTTAAAAGTGGCGGAGGTCGGCGATCAGATAATATTCGAGCCTTCGGCAGGCGTTTTAAACGGCGATTTTTATTACGGAAAAGCCGCGGACAACAGGATCAGCTGTTACGCTATGGTCAAAGTTATGGAGGCGCTTTCGCGCTTAAATAACCTTGACGCGGAAATTTATGCCTGCGCCACCGCTCAGGAAGAAGTAGGTTTAAAGGGCGGAAAGACTTCTTCGTTTAAAATTAATCCGGACTTTGCTTTGGTAATAGATACGACTGTTGCCGGAGATATGCCCGGGATAGAAGAGAAGGTTTCTGCTTTGAAACTCGGCAAAGGGGTTGCGGTAACTATGATTGAAGCGTCAGGCAGAGGCACGATTGTACCGCAAAAGGTAAGAAAAATTATGCTTGAAGCCGCAAAAGAAAACAATATAGCGCATCAGATAGACATAATAGACGGCGGAATGACAGACGGAGCTATAATATATACAAACAGGGAAGGTATTTTAACCGGGATTTTAAGCATACCGACAAGGTATATTCACGCGCCGGCTTCCGTGTTTAATATAAAAGACGTGGAATCTGCGGTAGATTTGGCGGTAAAAACAATAGAAAAAGCAGTAAAAGAACTATAATGAGTTTAAATTTCTGCGTTCTTGCCAGCGGTTCAAGCGGAAACTGTTCTGTTATCTGGACTGATAAAGCCGCCGTATTGATAGACTGCGGCTGCAGCGCGAGGTATATTTCCGAAAAATTGTTTGAAATCGGCATAAATCCGCAGTATTTGACCGCGGCGGTCATAACCCACGCTCATATAGACCATATAAACGCGTCAGGTTTCAATTTTTTGCGCGAATATAACGTACCCGTATATTTTCACGAAAATATTTTGGAAGACACTTACGTTAAATACGGCGATAAAGTCTGCAACGCGGTCCCGTTTAATAATAGTTTTAATATAGAAGATATAGAAGTAAATCATTTTGACGCACATCACAAAGACGGCAAAATATCCAAAACTTTGGGCTTTACCTTTTCATCAACTGTCAACGGCCGCGGTTATAAAATAGGATATATTACCGATACGGGAAAAATCTGTAAAAACATTGTAAACAGCCTGTCGGACAGCAATATTTTGGTTATAGAATCCAATTACGATAAAAAAATGCTTGCGGGAAGCTCAAGACCTTATGAAAATAAGAAGTAGGTATTAAGCGATTGGGGACATTTGGCAAACGAAGACGCGGCAAAAGCCATAGCAGAAATTAAGAGCGTTTCAACCTCAAAGGACAGTTTAAAATACGTTTTTTTGGCTCATATAAGCAAACATCACAACAACCCCGAAACCGCCCTTCGCGTAGCGGGAGATACTTTAAAGGATATGAATATATCGGATATAAACCTGTTTGCAACAAAAAGAAACAGTCGCTGCAGAGCGGTGAAAATAAGCTGAAGTATCGCGCTATCTTTACAAATCAGATAAAAAAGAGTATATTTTATTCAGTTTGATATAGTTAATTCGGAGTTTATTATAAGCAAGGGAGGCTTTATTATGGCAGAAGCAAGATGCATGAAATGTAAAAAACAGGTAGAAGTCAAAGACGCTCAGGATGTAGTGATGAAAAACGGTATGAAAGCAATATCGGGAGTATGCCCGGACTGCGGAACGAAAGTTTTTAAGATAGTGGGCAAAAATAAATAAGAAAAACTGGTATCTTTATTTTTTAAACGAACCCGGCGCCAAAATTGCCGGGTTCGTTCTTTATTGATATCAAAAACCACCAGCTGTGCTGGTGGTAAAGAAAAGCTTTAGCTTTGCCCGTGCGTATAATCCGAGCGTAGCGAGGAATTGAATAAAAAAAACCTCCAATGGCTATAATGGGAGCAGGTTTGCCAACCGCTATCCAAGAAGCCAAAGGAGGCTCAAGAAATGAAAGACAATGCAAGTTTAGCACACACAAAGCGGAATTGCAAATACCACATAGTATTTTCGCCAAAGTTTCGCCGAAAAGAGATATATGGGAAAGTAAAGAAAGACATAGGCGTAATGATAAGAAAGCTCTGCGTTTACAAGAGCGTAGAAATAATTGAAGCAGAATTATGCAAGGATCATATACACATGTTGGTATCGATTCCTCCCAAATATAGTGTATCGCAAATAATGGGGTACCTGAAAGGCAAGAGTAGTTTGATGATATTTGAAAAGTATGCGAATATGAAATATAAATATGGCAATCGTCACTTTTGGTGTCGCGGTTACTATGTAGATACGGTAGGTCGCAATAAAAAAGTGATAGAAGATTACATAAAGAATCAGATGCACGAAGACGTTGTAGCAGAGCAGTTGACGATGAAAGAATTGATAGACCCGTTTACGGGTCAGCAAGTAAGATAAGGCAAAAATACATACCCCTTAAGGGGTAGCCTGTGAAAGAAGTGCGGTTGGCAAATCTTTCGATAGGCCTATAGGCCTTGCAGGTACTATGCCCTAAGGGGGCAGTGCAAGCCACCGGCATGGCCGGTGGTCATGACTTCAAAGTTCACAAAGATTTCACAAGAAATGCAAGCTAAACATACAATAAAAGACTAGAATAGTGTTGCAGTTACAACACATATAAGGGATGGAAGATGGAAAGAACCAAAGGACTGCTTGTCGGAAGAGTAAGCAACCCGTTTTCTTTGTCGTCGATAAAGAAAGCGCTGGTTCTTTTTGTATTGTGCAGTATGTTAGTTAACGGTTTTGCGTACGGAGCAACGGAAACGAGGCGAAACGGGTTAGTAGTGGTAGCGGTATCATTGGCGTGCAAAACGATAAATCGGATGTTTAGCAAGTGCAATGTTTCATTGATGGCGATGACGAATAAACTGAGCGAAGAAATAAGCGTAATAATAAAGAAAGCGCTGGGAATGGAGAGCGGGGAATTCAGCGGCGGCAGAG